>CALXWN010000001.1:0-40222 GCA_944392415.1 uncultured Clostridia bacterium
AAGAAAAGTAGTATGAATATTTATGCCAATCTTTTTAAATCATCTCATAAAATTCGACATAATTATACAAAATTCTACAAAAAATGTCTAGTAAATAAATTAAAATATTGTAAAAAAATTTACAGTGTGATAATATTTTTATATATAAAATTGAATTAATAACTTAATAATTTTAGATTTAAAAGAATAAATACAAAAAAAGAAAATAAAATAATTTTATAAAGAAATTTAAAATGTGCCTAATAATAATAGAAATTAAAAAACTTAAAGATAAAGTTAAAAAAATAAAGAAAAGGATTTGTAATATGAGAAGGAAAAAAGAAACAAAACCAAAGATGAAGAAAAAAGTTTTAATAATAGTTTTGATTATAGCATTTGTAATAGTTATTTCAGTTGCTTTTAGCTTGATAAATATAGGAAACAATAAAATATATCCAAATATAGAAGTGCAGGGAGTTTCTGTTTATGGAAAAGAACAAGAAGAAGCAAATATTGAATTAAATAAAATATATAATGAAAAAAAGTTGACAGGTATTATATTGAAGCAAGGTGATTATGAAACAACCATATCTTTTGATCAATTGGGAGTGAGTGCTAATATTGGAAATGCAGTAACTGAGGCATATTCTATAGGAAGAAGTGGAAATATAATAACTAATAATTACAATATTTTATTAAGATATTTTATTCCACAAAATATAGAAATTAATTTTACAATAGACGAGAACAGTATAGATAAAATTATAGAAGATGTGGAGTCAAAACTACCAAATGTAGTTGTAGATAATGATTATTATATTGATGGAGATAAATTAATTATAACAAAAGGAAAAGCTGGTGTTATAATAAATAAAGACGAATTGAAGCAAACAATAATTGCAGAAATTAAAGACTTTTCAGACGAAGATTATACCATAGAAATACCAGTAATAGAAACTTCACCGGAAGAAATAAATATAGAAAAGATAGCTGATGAAATAACCTGCGAACCTCAAAATGCTTACTTAAGTGAAGACCCTCTTGAAGTACATGCAGAACAAGATGGAGTGAGCTTAGCAATATCAATAGATGAAGCTAAATCAATACTTGCAGAAGATAAAGAAGAGTATGAAATTCCACTAACAATAACAGAAGCAGAAATAAAGGTAACAGATTTAGGAGAAGATGCATTTCCAAATTTACTAGGAACTTGCACAACGAACTATGATGCAAGTAATATAAACAGAAATAATAATTTGGTATTAGCAGCAGAAAAGTTGAATGGAACAATTGTTAACCCAGGAGAAACTTTCTCATACAATCAAACGATAGGACAAAGAACTATTGCAGCAGGCTTTAAAGAAGCAAAAGCTTATGCAAATGGAAAAGTAGTATTAGATGTAGGCGGTGGCATTTGTCAACTATCATCAACATTATATAATTCTGTTTTACTATCAAATTTAGAAGTAGTAGAAAGAAGAAGCCATTATTTTAAAACATCATATTTACCAGCAGGTCGAGATGCTACAGTATCTTGGGGCTCGGTAGACTTTAAATTTAAAAATAATAGAAAATACCCTATAAAGATAGTAGCAACAGCTCAAGATGGAGTAGTAAAAGTAGATATTTATGGAATAAAACAAGATGACGATTATGATGTAACAATAGAATCAGAAGAAACAGGTGTAATACCTATGGAAACTATATATGAGGAAGACAATTCTTTGGTAGAGGGACAGCAAGTAGTGACTCAAAGAGGAGAAGATGGCTGTACAAGTGAAACATACAAAACGCTTTCTAGAAATGGTATAGTAGTTTCTAGAACATTGGTATCAAAAGACACATATAATGATTTGCCAACTATAATTAAACAAAATGTGAATTGATGAGTATAAAAAAGAACTATGAAACGTATAGTTCTTTTTATTTCTTTTCTACATCTATTATCTTTTCTAAATTATCTTTTAAAGGATTTAAATCGTTTTGTACAATATCCCAAATAATATTTACATTTATACCCTCATAATCATGTACTATTCTATTTCTTATTCCTTTTAAAATATTCCACTTAATCTCTGGATATTTAATTTGAGTTTCTTTGTCTATATTTTTTACTAATTCTCCTATTTGACTTATAGCAAAAATTGTAGCATCTATCTTTTCCTCGTTGTTGGAAAATGTATCATAAGTACAGTCCTTTGTATACTTAAATGCTTTTTCAATATAAGTTATCATCTTCGATAAAGATATAAATTCTTTACTTTTCATAAACAACAACTCCAGTTTTCTTTATTTCACTATCTATTTTTGAATTTTCTATAATTTCTGACTTTTCAAATCCATCTACTTTTTTATTAAAGTTATCTTCTATTTCACATATTAAACTAATAAGATTAAAACCTTTTATAGTATTATTTGTATCAATAACTAAGTCTATATCACTACCTTTATTAGCTTTATTTTTGGCATAAGAGCCAAACAAAGTAACTCTTTTTACTGGCTTATTTTTCAATATTTTATTTAATATGATACGTATTTCTTCAATACTATATATTTTATCATTCATAGTCATATAGATCGACTCCATACATTCATATAATTATTTTTATTATTCATACATTGAAAAATTAAAAAAGAAAATAAATTTTGGTGCACCTCCGGGGGGTCGAACCCCGGACCTTCTGATTAAGAGTCAGCTGCTCTACCAACTGAGCTAGAGGTGCAAATGAATAAATAAAAATCATGAACACAATTTATTATAATACTAATACTCGCTTTTGTCAACCAACTATAAAGAAAAATTAGCATTCTATGATTAATTTATGATAATGTCTTAATAAATCATTTGAGAAAAAAGATTATTTTTCTATTGTAAATATTTTAATTAATGATATAATTTTTATTAGAAAATATAGAATTTGTAAAAAAATATGGAAAATAAATAATATATAAGGGGATAAAATATGTTTAGAAATCGAGGAGAAACACCAAATATAAATACAGGCAGTGGAGATCATGGGCCTAAAGGCTATAGTGCACCACATTACTCGCACTATTGGAATGGAAGATTTGTTATAATTCATTATGATAGATCCTTTGTTGCCATATCATTAATTGCAACAGCTATAATATTAATCACTGCATTTTGTGCATACTTATTTGGATACGAAGTACCTTTTGAAGACCCAATTACTTCTGTAAAAAGTAATTTTTTAACTGCACAATTAGTAGCAATTATTGCAACAATTGCACTAGTCATATTAGCTGTATGTTTTACTAAAAAGAGTAAAGAAACTTTAATTAGATATTTAAGAATTATAGCAGTTGCATCTCTATTATCTATTATAGTATTTTGGGGAGTAAAGTATTATTTAGATACTCAGTATAATGAAGAAACATTTACTACATTTTATAATGAATATGAAGCGGAAAATAATGATGAAAATTCAAAAAGACTAACTTATGGTCTTTCTAGCATAAATATAACATCACCAGAGCAAGCATATATAAAAGAAAGCACAAATGCATATACGAATTTTACTATAAAAGTTATGTTATATATTTTTCTTCAATTTTTGCTTGTTATATTAATATTATATTTTTCTTTTAGATTAGCACACATAGAGGAGAAAAAAGCAAAACTTGAAAAAGATGACAAAGTTTTATTTGATGATGTACAAAATGTTAAATTCTAAAATCAAAGCCCTTGGACTTGTTTCCAAGGGCTTATTTAGTAGCAAAATATAGTAAAAAATCTCCATAAAACTACAATTTCTCATAAAAAGCATCAGTAGGGTTTGTATTTTTATCTGTACCGTCAGCTCTTCTAATTGATTTGCATGCTACAAATAGTAAAATAATTATTGCCACTAAAGTAACATCATATAAATAAGGCTCAATATAGAAAAAGAATTGGTCTGGAGAAGTATAGTAATAAATCAATTCTGTAATTACTTCTCCAACATTTACTAATAAATTAATTAAATCATAAATAATTAGCCAACCAACTGGAAGCATAGCAATTATAGTAAAAGTTTTGGCTTTAGAATAATCTTTAGCCTTTATTTTATTTATAGCTAATATGGTAAATATAAAAGATATAATCTCAAAAATTAAGCCAAAATCAAAATTGTTAAAAAACAATGCTATAGCATAAGTAATAAAGCTAAGAATAAATATTACAACACAAATTTTTAAAATATTAACAGCTTTTTCGCTATTTATTTTTTCAATATGCTCTTTATTTTTTAAATCTTCTAATTCCATAATTCCCCCATGTAAAATAATTATAAATATTTTATACTTATCCAAAAGATATTTCAATAGAAATATCAATAAAAAAGTCGTAGACGATTTACATAATCAAATTTGCGTGATATAATGTATAATAGTTTTAAAATAAGGAGATTTAAAATGTATAGTAAAGAAATAAAAGAAAAAGTACTATATTTATTATCACAAGGGGAAACAGTAAAAAGGGTACAAGAAATTTTGTCTAAAGAAAATGAAATAACAATATCTATGCCAACAATTTATTCTTGGAAAAAGAAAGCAATAGGTGTTTCAAAAGAAGAACAAAGCAAAGTAAGTAAAAAAGAAAAGCAACCTACTGAAAAAGATAAAGTAAAAAAAGATGATAAGAATGCTTCACAAACATCCGCTGATGAAAACTATGCAACAAATGTTAGGCAAGATGAAGTAGACTCAAGTAATGAACCTGAGGTACCTAAAAGGGACATCAAAGGTAAAAGAACATTTAATAGTAGTAAGCCAGTATACAAAGATAAAAATATTGAAATGCTTGTGAATGCAATAGCAAAAATTAAGTTATTAATAAATCAAAAGTTATTTGAAAATGCTTTAAATTTATGTGAAAAATATACAACAGAATATTATGCAAATAAATATCCAAGGCAAGTGTCATATTTGGAAAATCAAAAGTTACAAGCAATGATAGAGTTAAGGATGAATGGAGAGGCATTAAAATTGGAAGAAGAATTAGAAAGAAAATATCCTTGGAATACATCAGCATTTAGAATTCAAAAAACAAGAGCATTAACTTACAATTCTGCTTTTAAAGAAGCAATAGAATTAAGCAAAAAATGTGAGGAAGAATATCCGAAATATGCTTTACAATTTGCTTCCTTAAGAGTGAATGCATATTTGCAATTTGAAAGATATGATGAAGCACTAAGAGAAATGGATGGCATGATTGAAAAATATGGCATAGATTATGTTTACAGTCTAAAAATAAGTGCATTAATTGGCTTAGAAAGATATGATGAAGCTATTGAAAGTTCAAAAACTTATGAAAATGAGTTTTACACACATAGAAAATTCAAAAGTGCTATTGTATTAGCTTCACAAAGGGTAAAAGCTTTAATGCAAAGCAAAAATTATGAAGAGGCTGAAAGAGAAGCTAAAATAGCAATAAAGAAATACCCGTTAAATAAAACTACTTTTGAAAGTCAAATAATAACAATACTAGCAGAATATAAAGGAGTAGAAGAAGCCACTAAAGTTATAGAAGAATTGAAAAGACAAAGTCCTGAAAAAAGTTCAATATATGACTCTCAATTAGTAGAGGTTCTTATAAGTGCAAAACAATTTCAAGAGGCAATAGAAAAAACAAGAGAATTTGAAGAAAAATATGGAATGATAACAGGTAATAAATTTGCCTCTCAAAGAATAAATGCATTAATAGCATCAGGAAAACTTGATGAAGCAGAAAAAGAGGTAATTAAGAGTGAACAAAAGTATCCTAAAAAAGGAGAGAATTTTGCTTCACAAAGGTTGAATATATTGATAGAAAAAGGAGAATTAGAAAGAGCAAAAAACTTAGCAGGAGAGTTAATTACTAAATATCCAAAGAGTGAAGCAAGATGGCTAACTATGATAAAGAAAATTAATGATAAAATAGCACTTGAAAAATCAAAAAAGAATGACGATAATCCTACAACTACGGTAACTTCAAGTGTAGACAAAAAAACTACATCAGTACAAAAAGAAGGTTCCAAAAACGAGACTGCATCACCAAAAGAGATTAAAGATGATACAAAAACAAAAGCAGTAAATAAAGAATCATCTTTATCAGGAAAAGATAGTAATTCAGAACCGCAAGTAGGAAAAGACACTGACACGCCACAGCCAGCAGAAAAACCAAAAGCATCACTACAAAAAATATTAGAAATGAGCGAAGAAGAATTTGAAACTTATGCAAAAACATTACCAAATAGAGAAACACTATTTGCAGTAGTAGCTAGAAGCAAAAAACAAAATCAAGATAAACTTGCAATTGGATACATAGACATGTACTTGAAAAAGCATGAAAATGCAGATAGTGATTTAGCAAAACAATTAAAAACAATGGCAAAAGCAAAAACACCAATATTTGATACTGCAAAATGGGATGCTTTGGCCAAAAGATTTAATTTAGACTTCAACAGTGGAGCTAAAACACTATTAAGACAAATGGTAGAATTAGCAAAGCAAATTAATAATCACCCATTTGATTTGCAAATAGATAAAGAAACATTATTAGCTATACAGCAATTAACAAAATTAAGCTTAAGCCCAGATTATCCAGACGAAGGACAAAAAATAGAAATAGAGAGGTAAACTTATGGCAAATATATTAGAATACATAAAAGAATATGGAAATATCACATTTCAAGAAGAAAAATTTAATGAAATAGATAACCTAATATTTTCGAGGTTATCTTATTTGCCGTTCGAAGATATAAAAATAGAAGAAAAAGAAACATTTGAAACAATAGCTCAAAAACTAAAAGACATAGATATTAAAAAATTTAATATGAAAAAGGACAAAGAGCTCATTAAATTAGTCGGAAAAAGTAATAGATATAAAGATTTACTTGTAACTGATTATTATTTTTCAAGAGATGACAAAAAGGAAAAACAATTCGTGGCAATCACTATTCATCTGGAAAATGAAGAAATATATATTTCATACAGCGGTACAGATGATACACTTGTTGGGTGGAAAGAAGATTTTAACCTAAGCTTTATGACAAATATACCAGCACAGTCAGAAGCTTTAAAATATATTAGAAGAGTATCTAAAAAATATAATAGCAAAATTCATTTAGGAGGACACTCTAAAGGTGGAAACTTAGCTGTTTATGCAGGAATATTTTGCTCAAAAAAAGTGAAGATAGAATAATAGATATAACAAATTTTGATGGACCAGGTTTTAATAAAACAGTTATAGAAAAAGAAAAATATAAAAGAATATTAAATAAGATAAATACATATATTCCGCAATCTTCTCTTTTTGGAAGGTTGCTAGAACATGAAGAAAAATATATAATAGTTACTAGTGATCAATATACTCTTATGCAACATGATATATTTTCGTGGAGAATAAATAACAATCAAATTGAAAAAGCGGACAAAGTCACAGCCGGTAGCAATTTTATGAATGAAACCGTTAGAAATTGGCTAAAAACCACAAGCCCAAAGCAAAGAGAGCATTTTATAAATACATTATATGAAATGATTACAAAAACAAAAGCAAAAACATTTAAAGAATTTACAGCAGAATGGACAAAAAACGTGGGAATTATATTAAAATCATATAAAGATATAAGTAATGAGGATAAAAAAGAAATAGGAAAGATGATTTTAACCTTTTTTACAGCTGTAAAAGATACTATAATGGAAAAAGTTATTTAGAGTTAAATATATAAAAATGTTTTCAAATTATTATAAATAAACAAAGGAATAGGGGGAGAATACTATGATAAAAATATACAATACAGATATTTTAACAGATAAATTTGAGGAGATAAATGAATATAGAGAAGGTTCATGGATAAATATGATAAATCCTAGCGAGGATGAAATAAGAACAGTTTGCAGTAATTTAAATATACAAGAAGATTTTATAAGATATTCACTAGATAGTGAAGAAAAAGCCAGAATAGATTATGAAGAAGATGATGATACAGTATTATTTATTATGGACGTGCCTATTATAGAACAGGTGGAGAACCATGAAATATACACAACAATGCCATTTGGTATGATAGTGGTAAGAGATGATTTTATAATTACAGTTTCATTAAAAGAATTAGATATACTAAAAGATTTTACGATTAACAAAGTAAAAGGATTTGCCACATACAAAAAAAGCAGATTTATTTTACAAGTAATGTACAAAAATTCATCTAGTTATTTGAATTATTTAAAATTAATTAATAGGGAAACAGAAATTGCCGAAAATAGATTAAAAAGCTCTATGAAAAATAAAGCATTATTAAAATTACTAGATTTGGAAAAATCTTTGGTATATTTTATAACATCTTTAAGAGCAAATGAAGCGGTAATGGAAAGAACTATAAAAATTAAGAATATTAAATTATATGAAGATGATGAAGACATATTAGAAGATGCAATTATTGAAAACAAGCAAGCTATAGAAATGAGCAAAATATACAAAGATATATTAGATAGCACAATGGACGCATATTCTTCTATAATTTCAAATAATCTAAATGAAGTAATGAAACTTTTAACATCAATAACAATTATAATATCAATACCAACATTAATAGCTTCACTTTGGGGAATGAATGTTGAAGTACCTTTTGAGATAGAAAAATACGGATTTTGGATACTTTGCGGAATAGCATTTGTGGTTACAGCAGTTACAATTGTGCTATTAAATAAAAAAGGATTGCTGGGAAAGTAAGAAATTATTAATAAAAATATTACAGAGCTCATCTCCAAAAAATGTGAAATAGCACAAAACATAGTACTTGATAAATAAGACATAATCTAGTATAATTAAATTTATGAAAAAGAGCAAGGAGGAAATATGCTAACAGTTAATAATGTATCAGTAAGATTTGGAAAAAGATCATTATATGAAGATGTCAACATTAAATTTAACAAAGGATGCTGCTACGGTATTATAGGAGCAAATGGAACTGGAAAATCTACATTTTTAAAGGTACTTTCAGGTGAATTAGAACCAAGCAAAGGAGAGGTAAGCAAAGACAAAACAGAAAGAATATCTGTGCTTAACCAGAACCACTTTGCTTTTGAAGAATATACAGTAATAGATACAGTTATAATGGGTAATAAAGAACTATACCAAATAAAAACTGAAAAAGATGCAATTTATGCTAAACCTGACTTTAATGAAGAAGATGGCATGAAAGCAGCAAAGCTTGAAGAAAGATTTGCTGAGCTTGATGGTTGGAATGCTGAATCAGATGCACAGCAACTTTTAAATGATTTAGGAATATCACCTGAAAAACATTATAAAGTGATGAGTGAAATAGAAGCAAAAGAAAAAGTTAAAATTTTGCTTGCTCAAGCATTGTTTGGAAATCCAGACATATTACTTCTAGATGAGCCAACAAACGACTTAGACTTAAAAACAATCTCTTGGCTAGAAGAATTTTTAATTAATTTTGAAAATACTGTTATAGTAGTTTCACATGATAGATATTTCTTAAATAAAGTATGTACTCACATTTGTGATGTGGATTATGGGGAAATAAAGGTTTATCCTGGTAACTATGACTTCTGGTATGAATCAAGCCAATTAATTCAAAAGCAAATGAGAGAACAAAACAAGAAAAAAGAAGAGAAAATCAAGGAATTACAAGAATTTATTGCAAGATTTAGCGCAAATGCTTCAAAATCTAAGCAAGCTACTTCTAGAAAGAAGTCACTTGAAAAAATACAACTTGATGAAATCAAACCATCAAATAGAAAATATCCATATATAGATTTTAAACCAGACAGAGAACCGGGAAATGAAATACTTGAGGTTAAAAATTTAAGCAAAACTATAAATGGAGAAAAAATATTAGATAATATTTCATTTAAAGTAAAAGACAAAGATAAAATAGCAGTTTTAGCAGAAAATGAAAATGCAATTACAGTATTATTTCAAATTTTAGCAGGCGAGTTAGAGCCAGATGATGGAGAAATAAAATGGGGAACAACAATTACAAATAGTTATTTCCCAAAAGATAATAGCTATTTATTCGAATCAAATGATTCGATAACTGATTGGCTAAGAAGGTATTCAAAAGACCCAGATGAAACATATGTAAGAAGCTTTTTAGGAAGAATGCTATTCTCTGGTGAAGAAGCATTAAAGCCAGTAAATGTGCTATCTGGTGGAGAGAAGGTAAGATGTGTACTTTCAAAAATAATGTTATCAGGAGCAAACTTTTTAATATTTGATGAACCAACAAACCATTTAGATATGGAAGCTATTACATCATTAAATGAAGGAATGAAAAAGTTTACAGGAAATATTATTTTTACATCACATGACCATCAATTAACTGAAACAGTTGCTAATAGGATATTTGACATTAGAAAAGATGGATTTGTAGATAGAGAAATAACTTATAATGAATATTTAGGAATTGAATAAAAACTTAGAGCTTGTTTTTGGGACACCTCCTAAAAACAAGCTTATTTGAATTTTAAATAATTAAAAAAGCAAAAAAGGGGCTCCGCCGGAAGGCCGGCGGAGCGAGATGTAGCATCAAGCTGTTGTTTCCGATGCGTCCATCACGAATTGCCACGAAGGATGTGCTCCTATAAAGTGGCCACCTTCGTCCTCTAGATAGAGGTATACTCCATTTGGAGAATCTCTGAAGGCAAAGGCGTGATACTTGTCACCAGGCTTAAACAGCCCATGAGGTAAACAAGCACCAACAAACATGGCAGTTGCATCAATTTTATGCATGAAAAAACACCTCTCTCTAATTTTATTGGTACTTATTATTATACCATATTATGTTAAAAAATGCAAATTTAAATTAAAAAAGCTGCCTTTTGAAAAGTATTTTCCAAAAAACAGCCTTAAAAATAGCATCAAATTTTACTTATATTTCTTTTTAATTTCCTCAATCTCATCATAATGATTATCTATTATATCTAAGAAAACAGAGCCAATGTGAGGGTCAAACTGTGTTCCCAAGTTCTTCATAATTTCATCTCTTACCACTTCTTTAGGTAAGCTATCTCTGTAAACCCTTTTTGAAGACATAGCATCAAAAGAATCAGCAACAGCAGCAATTCTTGCCATATAAGGTATATTTTCACCAGATAGACCTTCTGGATAACCTCTACCATCAAACCTTTCATGATGATATTTTACAAAAGGAATAATATTTTTGAATACATCACAATCACCAAGTATTTGAACGCCAATCATAGGATGTTTTTTTATTTCTGCATATTCTTCATCAGTAAGCTTACCATTTTTCAATAATATAGTATCTGGGATACCAATTTTACCTACATCATGGAATAAACCACCAACTCTTAAATCTTCAAGTTCGCTATCGCTTAAACCTAGGTATTTTCCAATTAAAACTGAGTAAGCAGAAACTCTATCTGAGTGACCTCTTGTATAGGAGTCTTTAGCTTCAACAGTGGCTCTAATGGTTTGAATAATATCCATATAAGCTTTTTCTAGTTTTTGGTTAGCATCGGTAAGCTTTTCGTTTATATCACTTATAGTTTGTCTTTGCTCAATTGACTTTATACCAGATTCTATTAATAATAAAAGTTGGTCAAAATTATCACTTTTTTCACAATAACCTTGAATATCTAGCTGTTTAATAGTATCTAGTGGAGGTGCTAAATCTTTATGTCCTGTAAGTAACAATATGTATAAGTCTTTATCAAATTTTCTGATTTCTGCTACTACTTGGTCCCCATGAAGAGGGTCCATTATAAAGTCAAGCAATAATAAATCATATTTTGTCTTTTTCATTTCTTCTAAGGCATCAAGCGGATTAGTAAATGTTTTTAAATTATAACCATTTCTTTTTAATACTACCGTTAATGAGTCTAATATTCCAGGGTCATCATCAACAGCAATTATTTTAAATGGTGAAGACACAGTCTCTTGAATATATTTTCTCATATATACCTCCTAATTTAATTTTTTGAATTAAATAAAACTTAAATTCTTCAATTTAGCGCAGTATAAAAAAGATTTTTATACTACTATTTTATTCTTTAGGTAAAAGAATATTAAACCTTGTGCCCTTACCAACTTCAGATTCAAAATTCATATCACCTTTAAAATGACCTTTTATTGTAGAGTAAGACATAAACAATCCTAGTCCAGTACCTTTTTGACCTTTAGTTGTTATCATTTGACTGAACAACTTATCCTGCACTTCTTTAGAAATACCACATCCATGGTCAATAACTGAAATTAATAATTTATCATCTTTACTATCAACAACTAAATCAATAGATTGATTTGGCTTTCCATTATATGCTTGTATAGCATTAGATATTAGGTTATTTATTACCTGTACTAAACTGTTTATATTACCTAATATTTGTGTGTTTTCACTAACTTTATAATCAATATTTAAAATAACCAAAGCATTTTTTAATTCATGTTTCATTAATATATTTACCCTATTTAACAATTCTTTAACTGTGAATAAAATAGGTTTTTCATCATTCATATTAACAGCCTGACCTTTAACAGCTGTTATAACATCTGACATATATGAGTCATAAGTTCTTATTTTAGAAATCCAACTACTCATATCATTAGCAATTGCATGATGGTCTTCTTTGGTTACCTCAGGATCATCAATTGATTTTTTATATTCTGTAATTAAATCTTCCAAACCATCAGCAGCACCTGAAATTGACATTATAGGAGTTTTCAAGTTATGAGCTATACCACCAATCATTTGTCCAAGTGATGCCAAACGTTCTCTTTCCATTAAAGTATTTTGGTTTTTCTCTAAATTTTGCATATCTATTAAATGCTGTGTAATATCTTTAAATAATATTAATATTCCTATGCAATTACCATCTTCATATATGCCACTTATTTCTACATTGTAATGCTTTTCTGTATCTTTAAGTGCTACTTGTAATTTATATACTTTTTCGTCTTTTTGGGCACTTGAAATACAGCTTTTTAAAGTACCTTTTTGTGCAATAATATTTTTGGGAAAATCTAAATCAAATAAACTTTTTCCTATTAAACTATTTTTTATAACCTTAAATACCTTTTCAAATGGTTTGTTACAGTCAGATACAATACAATCTTGGTTTAATACTAAGTACAAATCTGACATTTGGTCTACGACCTTTTTTAAAGCTATTGGTGCAACATTTAAAAAGTTATATCTAAGTATGGCAATTCCAAAAAACAATATCGTAACTATAAAAGATATAGGTGTTATATAAATGTTAGAATCTATTACTGTCATACACAAAACATTTACTACAATTGGTATTAATGAGCCCAAAATAATTAGTAATGATTGCTTAGATAACATTGAAGATTGTTTTACAGAAGCTCTAAGTAACATTATTATATCTACTGCAAATAGGGCATAAGTATATATAGAGTGTATATAAAAGTATGAACCAAAAGTTGTTTCAGCTGTATTTACAGAATAATGTTCATAAAACAAATGATGGAAATCATTTGTCCATAGTACAATCATTGTAATTGTAGGTATAACAAAAAGTAGCAAAAACCACTTTTTAAAATGAATTTCCTTTTTTGTAAATACATATGATACAAAGAATAAAGCAACTGGGGTTAACACTATTGGTATATATATAAAGTAATCTACATATACTGCTAAATCAGGGGATATGTAATTGATAACTAAAATTTGTACCATTAGACCTATACACCATAGCATCATACATACCATAGTAAGTTCAAAAGCACGAACTAACTGGCTTCGCTTATTTCCTCTTTTTCTAATGTAATAAAATACAACTAATTCTAATACAACTGTTATTAATAATGCTATAAAGTAACCACTTAATAACATATAACCTCCTCCTTAGTTTTTCTATAGTTTCGAGCTTCTTATTCACTATCTGAATAAGAAGCGAAACTAAAATTTTTACAAGTTTTTTAATATTTTTTCAATATACTCTTTTGTAACAATTGGCCAACTAAAGTCAGCTTTATCCAAGAATTTTAATGTAAATTTATTAGTTATTTTTAAATTAGTTTTGTAAATTAAATTCCTATCTTTATCTAAATCATTTAGTAAAACGCTTACTTTATCTGAATTGTTACTATTAAATAATAAATTGTTTAAATGTTCTTTAAACACTTCATCTTTTACTATAGATATATCATATCCTAACTCATATAAATATTCAAGAAAAATATTTATATACAAATGATTAGAATTATATAAGTGAAGTACAGTCATTGGATAGGTGTAATATCTCATACAAGCTACAATAGATTCGGCAATTTTATCAACAGGACTAAATTCTACATAATTGCTAATCATAGATTCAGGTAATTCTTTCAAAAATAAGAATGCTTTTAATCTATTTAGAAATGCGTTATCGCTACTATTTTCTTGGAATTTACCATCTGTATATCTATTTGTAATATTACCAATTCTAAGAACAAGACCTCTTAACTTTTTATTTGCAATTTCTTCTAGCACGTATTTTTCAGCTTCAAATTTACTTCTTACATAAACATTGTCTAAAGGTTGATTAATAAATAAATTATTTTCACCAAAATATATAGTCTTTTTTGGTGTATAACTACTAGGAAGTGATGTCATAGTATTTCCAGACACACTTATTGTAGAGGTTTGATAAAATTCTTTATTAAACTCTTCACAGAATTTAACTAGATTTTTAACACCGATAACATTTATTTTTTCAAATTCTCCATAGTAGCCATAATGTTTAACAGAAGCGGCACAGTTTACAACTGTTTGAACTTCTTTTCCTAAAAAGCTATAAACATCACTTGAAGTTCCAAAATTGTCATTTGTTATATCACCAGCAATTACAAATAATCTTTTACCAAATAGATTACTTAAATCACTTCCAAAATAATATTGGAATTTTCGTTTTAATTTGTTTTCAGGTGAAGTGCTAGGGTCTTTACGTATTAAACAATATATTTTTATATCATCTATTTTCAACAATTCTGCTAAAACGTGTATTCCTAAAAATCCAGTTGCACCAACAAGTAAAACATTTTTAAGTATTTTTTGTTTAAGTTTCATACTTCTAAAGGTTGTGTTTTTCTTTAATAATTTGTCTATTTTTTTGAAATCCTTTTTAGCATATGTAATGACAGCAGTTTGCTTCATGTTATTTTCTATAAAATTAGCTAAACTATGAATGGTATTATTTTTAAACAAATCTCCATAATTAATATTGTAATTATGTTTCATTAATTCTATTTGCAATTTTAAAGCACTTAAAGAATCTCCACCAATTTCAAAGAAATTATCGTCTATACTTATTTCTTCTAAAGATAATATTGTTCTCCATATATTTAAAATTTTATTTTCCAATTCTGTTTTAGGAGCAACAATTTCCTTTGCTTCAAATACTGGCTCAGGTAAAGCTTTTCTGTCTATTTTTCCATTAGGTGTATACTTAAAGGTTTCCAATTGCACTAAATAACTTGGAACCATATAACTTGGAAGTTTTTTTGCTAAAGATTTTTTTAGAAGTGATAGTGAAACTCTTCCATCAGCAACAAAATATCCACACAAAATATCTCTACCTTGAACATTTTTTACTGTTACAACTGCAGATTTTACACCTTTATAACTGCATATATCTGTTTCTATTTCACCGAGTTCTATTCTTAAACCGTGTATTTTTACTTGGAAATCAGCACGTCCTAAACATTCTAATTCTCCGTTAGGTAGGACCTTAGCTAAATCACCAGTATTGTAAATTCTTTCGCCATTATACATTACATATTTTTCAGAAGTTAACTCTGGTCTATTTTTGTAACCTATAGTGACCCCATCACCACCTAGGTAAAGTGTACCGGGTACATTATATGGTACAAAATTCATATCATTATCTAAAACTAATGCATGAGTGTTTGGAAGTGGTGTTCCAATAGTTATATTATTTGTATTTGTAAGCTCTTTTAATGTAGAACCAACTGTTGTTTCAGTAGGACCATACATATTATATATTCTTGTTTGAGAAACAGACTTTATATCTTTCAACAAATCTAAAGGGAATGGTTCACCAATTAGAGAAACGACCTTAAGGTTTGAAAGGTAAGGTAATTTGTCTGTCATTAACAACTTAAACTTAGAAGGTGTTGTTTGAATTACATCCACTTTGTTCTTTAAGCATAAATCGTTTAATAGAATTGGGTTGTTTTGGTCTTCGTTACTTGCCATAACCACCTTCATACCTGTACATAAAGGTAGTAAACTTTCAAAAACATATATATCAAAACACATAGTAGTAATAGAAACTATAGTTAAATTTTTTAAAGGCATATCGTGAAAAGTTCCACATATAAAGTTAACTACATTTGATTGCTTAATCATAACACCTTTAGGCTTTCCAGTAGAACCTGAGGTATATATTAAATAAGCAATACTATCAGGAGTTTGATTTGTTTTAAATTCCTTATAAGTTTTATAATTATTTTCATCATCTACTAAAACGGCTTTAACAGGAACTATATCTTTATATTTGTTTTCAGTTAAAATTACATTTACTCCGCTATCTTCAATGATATATTTAATTCTTTCCTCAGGATAGGTAGGGTCTATTGGTAAATATCCGCTACCTGATTTTAAAATGGCAAGTTGAGAAATGATAAGGCTATCACTTCTATCCATAAGCATACCTACAACTTCATTGTCTCCAAGGCTATGCAAATAATATGCAAGTTTATTTACTTTATCTTGTAATTCTTTATAAGTGTATTTTTTTTCTCCAAATACTAAAGCAGTTTTATTTGGTGTTTTCTTAACTTGTTTTTCAAATAAATCAATAATTCTGTCCTCTTTAGGATAGTTTAAAGTAGGGTAAATATTTGGAATACTTGATAACATTTGTATTTGAGATATTTGTATATCATTATTTGTAATAACAGATTTGATTATATTGTTATAGCAATCTAGTAAATTCTCCATAAAACGCTTACTAAATAGTTTGGTACAATACTCAAGTCTAAGGCTAAAACCTTCATCATTTGGTGTAACTTCTAATGAAAAATCAAATTTAGAAGTTTTATTTTCTGGTATATAATATTCTACTGGAATTCCACCAAAATCAAATTTAGGTTTACCTTCACTTTCATAAGTGAAAAGTACATCAAAAACTGGACTACGACTTGTATCTCTTACAACATTAAGCTTTTTTACTAATTCATCAAAAGGATATGTTTGATGATTATATGCATTTAAACAATTATTCTTTACAAGTTCTAAGAAATCCGAAAACTTGTTAGTTGACTGAATATTTTGCTTAATTGCTAAAGTATTAACAAACATACCAATCACATCTTGAAGCTCATGATTATTTCTTCCTATAACAGGGCTTCCAACAACTATGTCATTTTGCATAGTATATTTATATAGTAATATGTAAAAACAAGATAGTAAAAACATATATGGAGTTACATTATACTTTTTACATACACTTGATATGTCTGATAAATTATTTAATGATAAATATACATTATTTCCTTCATATGACTTTGTAGCTGTCCTTTCATATTCAGTAGGCATATTAAGAATAGGAATTTCATCTTTAAATTGGTTTACCCAGTAATCTTCATCTTCTTTAATTATCTTTTCAGAAACAGCAAAGTCTATATAGTCAATTTTAGAAGGTTTTATTTCTCTATCATTATATAAATCGCATAATTCCTTCATAAAAATGGCAATTGATGAGCCATCACAAATTATATGATGAATATCAAATTGTAATAAATATTGATGGTCAAAATGGTTTAACTCAATATGTATTAATGGAGCCTTGCCCAAATTAAATGGTTTAACAAATTCATCATTTTTATAGTTACAAGTTTTTAAACTAAAATCTACTTTTGACACAAGTTTTTGTACTACATCATTATTTTCTAAAACAAAATATGTTTTAAAAGCATCATGAGAATTCAAAACCTTTTTAATAGACTCTTCTAATTTTTTTATATCAGGTTTCTTCTTAAAAATAATGCCAAAAGGTGTGTTGTAAGCTAAGCTATTAGAATCCATATTAACTGTATAAAAAATTCTTCTCTGAGCAGATGAAACTGGATAAGAGCTTGCTTCTTTATGCTTTTTAATAATATTTGCTTTTTTTTCATCACTTGAAGTACTTAAAGTTTCAACATATTTAGCTAAATCCGAAATACAAGGATAAGTATAAATATCTTGTATTGAAACTTTCAAATTCATTTTGCTATATATTTCAGACACAAACCTAATAATAGCAAGAGAGTCAGCTCCCATATCAAAGAAATTAGCTTTAGCGCTTATTTTTTCTTTATCAAAAATATCTTTACAGATTTTTTCTAATTTTTTTTCTGTATCAGTTTCGCAAGATACAAATTCCTCTTCTTTAACAATAATTTCAGGTAATTTTTTTGTGTCAATTTTACCATTTAAAGTAATAGGGAAGGTATCTAATTGCATAATATGAGAAGGTACCATGTATTTTGGCAAACTCTTTGAAAGTTCAGCTTTTAATAATGATTCATCTATGCTTTCTTTAGATTGTATGTATGAACAAATAGCGTCCATACCGCCCACTTTTTTTATAATAGTAATAGCATTCGTAAAACCATTGATTTGCATTATTTTGCTTGTAATTTCGTCAAGCTCAATACGCAATCCATGTAGTTTAATTTGATTATCTCTTCTGCCAAAATAAATTAACTCTCCATTTTCAGATATCATACCCAAATCACCAGTATGATAAATGCCATTAAAGTCAAACTTGTTTACATAGCCTTTTCCAACACCATCACCTTGAATAACAATTTCACCTTGAGTTTTTATAGGTAAAATATTATCATTATTATTCATTATATAAATTTTAGTATTTAAGAATGGTCTACCTATACAAATATTATCGCTATTTTCTACAAGTTTATTAGAAGCACAAGCTGTACATTCAGAAGGTCCATAACCATTATAAATTCTTGCAGAAGTAGCCTTTTTTAACTTTTTATATAGTGATTCTTTAAAAACTTCACCACCTAATTGAATAACCTTTACATTTTTCAAGCAAGAAGCTTCTTCCAATAAAAGTGTTATTTTAGAAGGTGTACTTAATATAAAATCTACATTGTAATCAGTAACTAATTTACTAGTAAATACAGGTATTTTTTGCTCTTCTTCATCAGCCAAAATAACAGTTTTCCCATCAAGAATAGAAACAAAATTTTCAACTATAAACATATCAAATGCAACTGTACTTGTACTTAAAAACACATTACATTCTCCTGTGTGTAATATTTGTTTGTAGCTATTTACCATATTAATAACGCCAATTCTCTTAAGCTCAACTCCTTTAGGAGTACCTGTAGAACCAGATGTGTAAATTATGCAAAATCTGTCTTCATTTGAAGAATCTACTTTAGGTAGAGAAATATTAAAATTTGATGTGCTTGTATTAGAAGCTCTTTTATTAGATGAACTATCATTAGACTCTGCGACTACATCATTAGATAGCACTTCATCAATATTTATGCAATCATAATTCAAATATAAATTAGTCAAAACAAATTTTGAATTAGCATTTGTTAGCATATAATTGATTCTATCTTCAGGAAGGCTAGGGTCAATAAGCATATAACTAGCGCCAGTTTTTAGTACTCCCCAAATAGAAATAGGTATATTTAAAGAACGGTTAAGCATTATTCCAATAACATCATTTTTAGTTACACCTTTATCAATTAGATAATTAGCAATTACATTAGATTTTTCATCTAATTCCTTATATGTAAGTTTAGTATCTTTAAAAATTACTGCTGGCTTATTTTCATTATTTTTAACAGCTTTTTCAAAAATACTAACTAGACTTTCATTTTTATCATAATCAAAATGAGTATTATTAAAATCATTTAATATTTTTTCATCATCATCACACAAAACAGTAATATCTTTTAGATTGATATTTCGCAAAGCTTGCTCAGCTATATTGCAAATTCTTTTGTGCAACATCTCAATATCTTTATCATCAAATTTTTCCACTTGGTAATCATATAAAATATTAGCACCATTATTTCCATCCATATCATAAAAATGTGCTTCAATAGATTCTGCAATATTAGAAATAGGCTCCCAAGTAGTTTTATAGTCGATACTTGAGGTCTCTTTATTATCTCTTGCATTTTGATAAGATAGCACAAAATCATATAAGTTTTCGCTTATATTGTATTTTTCTTTTATATTTTCTAATAATTCTAAATATGGGTATTTTTGGTGTCTAAAGATAGAGGCTTGCGTTAGCGAAACCTTGTCTAAAAAATCTTTGAAATTAATATTGAAATCTAAATCTATTTTAAATGGAACTGTACTTACAAACATTCCAGATGTGTTTTTTTCTTTAAAATTGCTTCTATTTAATACAGGGGTGCCTAAAATAGCTGAAGATGTTGAATTAATCTTCGCTAAGTAAATAGAAAAGATGGCCATAAAAAATGTATAAATAGAACATTTATTATCTTTACAGTAATTTAAAATTTTGTCGTAAAGAGCGTCGTCAAAAGAACATACCTTACGGCGAGACTTTGAACTATTTGCATTTTTATTACGTGAAATATATGTAAGCTCAGGAGATTTGTCAAAAGTATTCTCCCAATATTCTTTATCTTTAATAAATCTGTTACTCTGCTTATACTCATTGCATGAAGTAATGTAATCTGAGTAGTTAGGAGTATTTTCAAAAGCTGAAACGTCTTTAAAGTCACTTAAAAAACTTAAATTGTTCGAGGCTTTTAATAGAGCAGAGTTTTGAGAATCAGAAAAAATTTTTAATAACTCTGCATATATATCAATAAATCTTGTAATAAATAGTGAGCAACTCCAAGCGTCACTAATTAAATGATGGAAAACAGGAACAATGCCACCTTTGCCATCAGGCATTTCAAACAAAGTAAAACTATATAAATTAGAATTAATTACTTCAAAGGGTTTTGAAACAAGCTCTGTGGTTAATTTTTGAATTTCATTAACATTTTTCACAGAAACCTTTTTTAGTTTGAATGGAGTAAAATCTGTAATATATTGAATTGGCTCTCCATTTTTTAAGTCAAAATGTAATCTAAGAGCTTCGTTAGTCTTAATATATATATTTGCAGCTTTCTCCAATAAATCTATATTTACTTTTTGGTTTATTAATAAATATCCCCCAATGCTGTTTATATTGGTATTAGAATAGAACATTTCAGAGTTCCAAATATTTTTCTGCTGACTGCTTAGTTCCATTAATTTTTCCATATTCGACATCCTCTCAAAATGAGTACAATTAACATACATATATTATACACTTTTCGACAAAAAATTCAAGATTTTGTTAAAAAAGTTTTAGAAAAAATATGTGAATAGTAACGTAAATTTAAGAGTTTATATAAAATTAATTGACTAAAAAGGCATTTTAGTATATTATGTAAGCAAAGATTACGGAGTAGCAGATTTGCAAAAATATATCTTAAGATATCTTAGAATGTATAACTCAAAAAAATAAATAGAGTATACTTAAAAAGGTTAGGAGGAAGTAGAGTATGTTAAATCAAGAATTAATTCCTAAAATGAAGGATTATAGGGAGCTATTAGAATATGCTCGGAAAAAATTATGCAAATAATATTGCATATAAGTACAAGAAAAATCCAGAAGAAAAGCCTGTAAAATACGTAGAAAAAAAGTATAGTCAAGTAGTGAAAGATGTAAAAGCTTTAGCCACTGCGTTATTAGATATGGGATTTAAAGGCAAAAGAGTTGCTTTAATTGGAGAAAATAGGTACGAATGGGTTATAAGCTATTTAGCGGTAACCTGTGGAGGTATGGTAATAGCACCATTAGATAAGGCACTTCCAGATAAAGAAATAACTTCATTAATTAAAAGAAGCGAAGTTGATGCAGTTATTTATGAAAAAAAACATCAAGAATTATTTGAAAAACTAAAAGCAGACTCAGAAATTAATTTAAATACATTAATTTGCATAAATGAAGAAGATGATACAGATAGCGAAACAATAAGTTTTGAGAGCTTATTAGAAAAAGGAAGAAAGCTAATAAAAGAAAAAAGTAAACTATATGATGAAATAACAATAGATGCTAATTCTATGTCAATTATGTTATTTACATCAGGAACAACAAGCGCAGCAAAAATAGTAATGCTTTCACAAGATAATATATTAACAAATTTATATGCTTATCAAACTCATTTTAAAATAAATCAAGATGATACATTGTTATCTTTTTTACCAATTCATCATACATTTGAATGTAGCATAACTATACTTTATGGATTTTATAGTGGAGCAACAATTGCATTTTGCGATGGACTAAGATACATTCAAGCAAATTTAAAAGAATATGAGGTATCAATATTTGTAGCAGTTCCACTTGTGTTAGAAACAATGTACAAAAAAATTATGAAAGCAATTGCAGACCAAGGAAAAACAAAACTTATAAATACAATGACAAAAATATCAAATGGCTTACTAAAAGTACATATAGATATTAGAAAAATAGTATTTAAACAAATAGTAGACAACTTCGGTGGAAAACTTAGAATGGTGCTTTACGGAGCTGCATCATTAGATAAAGACACAATTATAGGGCTAAATAATTTTGGAATAAACTCAATACAAGGATATGGACTAACAGAAACATCACCAGTATTAACAGCAGAAGCAGAAAATAAACATAAACCGGGTTCAATAGGTTATCCTTTAGACAATGTAGAAATAAAAATAGATAATCCAGATAAAGAAGGAGTAGGAGAAATTCTAGCAAAAGGTCCAAATATAATGCTTGGTTACTATAAAGATGAAAAGAAAACAAAAGAAGCATTTAAAGATGGTTGGTTTAGAACCGGAGACTATGGATACATAGATGATGAAGGATTTATATTTATAACAGGAAGAAAAAATGACATTATAGTTTTAAGAAATGGAAAAAATGTATATCCTCAAGAATTAGAATTTTTAATTTCAAAACTTCCATATGTTGCAGAATGCATGGTATTTGCAAGAAACGAATCAAATACAGATACAGCAATAGTTGCAAAAATAGTATACAACAAAGAAGTAATGGAAAAAGATTATCCAGATACTAAAAAAGAAGATTATGAAAAAATAATTTGGAAAGATGTAAAAGAAATAAACAAAACATTACCAACATTTAAACATATTAAAAAAGTTATAGTTACAGATGAACCAATGATAAAAACAACTACACAAAAAGTAAAGAGAAACGAAGAAATTAAGAAGACAGAAAAAGAATTACAAAAAGTAGGAAAATAATAAATAAGTTTTTAAATTAAAAAAATAAAATTAAGAAAGTAAAAGGAGGATATTATGGCAGATAATGAAAACAAAAAGTCTAATGAAGAAGTAAAAAAGAAGCCAGTTGAAAAGAAAAATACTGCAAATCAAGAAAAAAACAAAAAAGTAGAAACAAAAGAAATAAGTGGCAGTTATGTTACAGGAATAATAGGAGCAATTATAGGTGGTACAATTGGTGCAGTTCCTTGGATTATAGCATATATTTATGGAAATATGATGATAGCACTTTTAGCAATACTAATAGCAGGTGGAGCATATTATGGATACAAAATATGCAAAGGAAAAATTACAAAAAAAGTAACAATAATTATAACAATCATATCTATAATAATTGTTGCACTAGTAACTTTATTAATAATACCAGTCATACTTATACATACAGAAGGTATGAACACAAACTTAGCAACAATACAGTATTTATACCAAGATGAAGAATTTACATCAGGAATTATAAGAGACACACTTATTGCAATAGTATTTACTGCCGTTGGAGTAGCAGTTGTAAACTCAAGTATAAAGAAAGACCTAGAAGAAGGAGTAGCAAACAGTGTGCAAACTCCAGAGGAATTTGCAAAAGAAAAACAAGAAGCAATTAGTAAAATAAAACCTATATTTGAAAAATACAATGCAGTTTCAAAAGAACATACAATTGATAAAATAGAATTAGAAGCGGAATTAGAATTAAATAAAATAGATAAAAAATTATTAACAACTCTACAATCAGTAGAAATTGTAAAAAAGGAAAAAGGCAAATTCTACTATAATGCAGAAAATGAAAATAAAGAAATAACTCCTAAGAAAAAAATGTCAAAATCTAATATTATAGCTATAGTAATTGCAGTTATTGCAATAATAGCTGTTATAGCCATTGTCATATATGGATATAACCAAAAAAATGCAACAATAGTATATAATGATGGAACAGTAAGTTTTGAAATGAATGCTACATGGATAGAATATTCAAACTACTATGCAGGTGGATGGAATTATTATAAATACATAAGCAATATGCCTTTATCAAATACAAATGAAATTGACACAAATGAAATAGACTATTCAACATATCCTGCAATGTTAAATGTAAACTATTATGAAGTAGACACAAGCGAATATAGTTCAATACAAGAAGTTGCAGACTATATGACAGAATATATAAATAGTGCAGAAGATAAACCAGAATATGAACAAGAAATATCAAAGACAGAAAAAGGATATGATGTTTTAAAAATCAAAGCTACATACAATACAGACCCTGCTCAAGTTGAATATATGTACTACATTTTAAATGGAAATGTAATGGCAACAGTAGATGGATACAGCTTTACCTTAAGTGATGAAAAAGAATTAGCAAAAGTTGTAGCAGACGTAGCAAATTCATTTGATTGGGTTGGAGTAGGAGTAAGTGAATAAATTTTACATTGGGGACGGTCCTTTTCGTAAAAAATAATTTTACGTTGGGGACAGTCCTTTTTGTAAAGAATAATTTTACGTTGGGGACGGTCCTTTTTGTAAAATCTTATGTTTTGCTCCGTCTAAATTGATAAAAACCTAAAACTATAAAAAGCCTTTAACTATTATAATCTAACAATTACTTAGCAGTATCGGAGGGCTTCTATTATTGCGTTACTTAAAGATTTGAAAAATGTGATTATTAATTCAATCCGTACAAATTACCATCCACTAATAATTTAGCTCTTTTCCTTGTCTTTTCATCAGAATTTAAAGCATTTTCTAAAAATTCTGGATGATTAATTAAAAATTGTTTCATAGTTTCATCAGGATTTTTGAAAAATCCTTTTAGCATTTCTAGTTGATTTTCATTAATAATTCCCTTTTTATAAGCCATTTCAAATAAAGAATCATCAACATTAATCAAAGAATAAAACTTTACACCTTCTGCTTCAATTTTTTCTCTTCCACCTTGCATTCTGTCAACAACTACACAAGAATATTTCATATTACCATTAATAGCTTTTATAGCAGGAATCCAAGCTCTAATATAGCTTGAAGCAACTGTAACTAAATCAGCAATATGTAAAACACTTTTTCCATTTAAATCACTTATTGGTTTAGTAGATGTAAATTCACTATCACTACAAACAATGGATAAATCTTTATAAATTGTTAAATGAGGCTTATGTAAAAGATAACTAATAATGTTAGAAAAAAACCAATCTCTTCTTTCACCGCCAGAGATATAATCAACTGTTGATAAATCAATATTTTGCTCAATTACTTTTTTCATATGATTAATAACATTGTGATAAATTTCATTTTTATTATATTGTTCTAGGATTTTTTTGAAAACCTTTTCAGGTAGAGACATTTTATCAGCTAAACATTCATCAATGTAAGATAAAAAATCACTCGCCTCCTTTTCACTACCATATACAAAATGGGTATTAATAAAATATGGGCCTATTTTACCAGAAGTATACCAAAAAGGCTTGTTTTCATCACAAAACCTTATAGCATTTGTTTCAAATAAATAATTGGCTAAATCAGACATAACAAAATCTCCTTTCTAAAATCATCTTATTATACTAAAAAGAATAAGTCAAGAAAATATTTGACTTTTAATATTTAATCATATATAGTATAGTTAGTTTGAAAACAATTAATATAAGAATAAAGCTACGAGGAGGTATGGAGTGAAGCATTTAATAGATATTAAGGATTTATCTACACAAGAAATTGATGAACTTATACTTATTGCAAAAGACATTATGAACAATAAAGAGAAATATTCAAAAAAATGTGATACAAAAAAACTTGCTACATTATTTTATGAGCCAAGCACAAGAACCAGACTAAGTTTCGAAGCAGCAATGCTAGAATTAGGAGGGAATGTGCTTGGTTTTTCTTCTGCTAATTCTAGTTCTGCATCAAAAGGAGAAAGTTTATCAGATACTATTAGAGTTGTGGGTGGGTATGCAGATATAATAGCACTTAGGCATCCAAAAGAGGGAGCCGCAATGGTAGCAGCATCAAAATCAGAAGTCCCAATAATAAATGCAGGAGATGGAGGTCATAGCCATCCAACACAGACTTTAACAGATTTGCTAACAATTAAATGTGAAAAAGGAAGACTAGATAATTTAACAATTGGGGTATGTGGAGATTTAAAATTTGGAAGGACAGTGCATTCATTAATAACAGCTATGTCTAGGTATAAAAGAATAAAATTTGTATTAATTTCACCAAAAGAATTAAAAACGCCGGAATATATAAAAGAAAACGTTTTAAAGAAAAATAATATAGAATTTATAGAAACAAATGATATAGAAGAATATTTATCAGATTTAGATATTTTATACATGACAAGAGTTCAAAAAGAAAGATTCTTCAATGAAGATGATTATATAAGACTTAAGGATTACTATATTTTGAATAAGGAAAAATTAGAGAAAGGAAAAGAAGATTTGTGCATAATGCATCCATTACCAAGAGTAAATGAAATAGCAGTAGATGTAGATGATGATAAGAGAGCATGTTATTTCAAACAAGCGAAGTATGGAAAATATATTAGAATGGCATTAATCTTGAAATTATTAGAAATATGAATATAGATAGTATAAAAAATGGATATGTAATTGACCATATACAAGCAGGTAAAAGTTTAGAAATATATAAATACTTAAATTTAGGAGAATTAGATACGCAAGTAGCAATAATAAAAAATGCACGAAGTAAAAAAAAGTGGCAGAAAAGATATAATAAAAATAGATGAACACACAGATATCAATTTGGATATATTAGGATATATTGACCATAATATAACAGTAAATAAAATTATAAATGGTGAAATAGTAGATAAATATCACCCAAAACTTCCTAAAGAATTAGTTAATATTATAAAATGTAAAAATCCAAGATGTATAACCTCAGTTGAAAAAGATTTAATACATATATGTGAATTAACAGATGAGAAAAATGGAATTTACAGATGCAAATATTGCGAAGAGCAAGTAAATTAAAATTTTATAGTGGTAATGAACTACCTTTTTAAAAAGTAAAATACACCATGCTTGGCGGAAGAATTGTTTACGAGGGATAAAATCATTACCTCAGATGGAATATTAATAGGTAAAAAAATCATGTAGGTTAAAAATGAATAGGAGGACAAATCGTAAAAATGAAAAATGCAATAGATAATTTAATTGACAAAATTAAAGAAAAAAATAATCCAACAGTAATCGGATTAGACCCGAGATATGAAATGATACCAAAATGCATAACACAAAAATATGAACCAACATTAGAGGGTGCATCAAAAGCAATTATAGAATTTAATAAAAGATTAATAGATGCAACTTACGATATAATTCCAGCAGTAAAGCCACAAATAGCATTTTATGAGATGTTTGGAATAGAAGGAATGAAAGCTTTTAAAGAAACATGTGAATATGCAAAGAAAAAAGGCATGATAGTAATTGCAGACATAAAAAGAGGAGACATAGGTTCAACAGCAGAAGGATACTCAAATGCATTTTTAGGAAAAACAAAAATAGGAAGCAAAGAAGAAAGAATATTTGATGTAGAATTTGTAACATTAAATCCATATATGGGAATTGACAGTATAAAACCATTTATAGAAGATTGTAAAAAATACAATAAAGGAATATTTGTATTAATAAAAACATCTAATCCATCATCAGGAGATATACAGGATGTAAAAATGGAAAATGGAGAAGAGTTATACACAAAAGTTGCAAAACTTGTGGAAAACTGGGGAGAAGAATTAAGAGGAGAGTATGGTTATAGTAGTGTAGGAGGAGTAGTTGGAGCAACATATCCAGAACAAATAGAAAGCTTAAGAAAAATAGCTCCGCATACCTTTTTCTTAATACCAGGTTATGGTGCACAAGGTGGAAAAGCAAATGACATAGCTAAAGCATTTGATAATAATGGAATAGGTGGAATTATAAATAACTCAAGAGGATTAATGTGTGCATATAAATCAGATTTATGGAAAAATAAATATACAGAAGAAGAATTCGAAAAAGCTACAAGAGCAGAAGCTTTAAGAATGAAAGGAGATTTAACATGCCAGTACAAACATTTGCAAAATTGATAAAGAAAGAAGAAATAATAAAAGACATATTTAAATTTAGTGTGGAAGCTGAAGAAATAGTAAAAACTGCGAAACCAGGAAACTTCATTGAAATAAGAGTAAATGACCAGACAGAACCATTTTTAAGAAGACCAATAAGTATATACAATATGAATCAAGAAGCGGGAATTTTAGAGTTTATTTTCCAGGTCAAAGGTAATGGAACCAATCTTTTATCAAAAAAACAGATAGGAGATAAAATAGATATTTTAGGACCATTAGGTAATGGTACTTTCAAATTTGAAAAGTATGATAATATAGCAATAATAGGGGGTGGAATAGGCATATTTCCACTATATGAATTAGCAAAAGAAGCAAAAGCACAAGGCAAAAAAGTAAATACCTATTTAGGATTTAGAAATAAAGATTTAGTAATGCTTGAAAAAGAGTTTAAAGAAATATCAGATAAGCTAGTTATAACAACAGATGATGGCTCTTATGCTGAAAAAGGATTTGCGATAGATTACTTAAAGAAAGATATGGAAAAAGAAAATACTGCAACAGAAGAAACTAACGCAAAAGAAACACAAGCAGAAGATGAACAAAAATTTAAATATAGTACTTGCATATGCGCATGTGGACCACTTCCTATGCTAAAAGCAGTTCAAAAGTATGTAATAGAAAACAATATTAATTGTCAAATATCATTAGAAGAAAAAATGGGATGTGGCTTAGGCGTATGTCTAGGATGTGCAGTAAAAAAAGCAAGCAGTCCCAAAGACAATCCAGAATATTTTCATGTGTGCAAAGGAGGTCCAGTATTTAACGCAAAAGATGTAGAAATTTAAGGAGTATGAATAAGAAATTCAAAAAACAAAATAGTGCAAAACTAAAAGCGGTTTATAAGTCAATCCAATAAAAAACTTAAATAGAAAAAGGAGAGAGTGTCAATGAATACAAAAATAAATTTTGCTGGGATAGAAATGAAAAATCCAGTAACAGTAGCATCTGGAACATTTGGCTATGGTAGAGAATATAGCAATTTCTTTGATTTAGGAAAATTAGGAGCAGTTATTACAAAAGGAACTTCACTAAAACCTAAAAGTGGAAATAAACCACCAAGAGTATGTGAAACTGCTAGTGGAATGCTTAATAGTATAGGCCTTCAAAATCCAGGAGTAGAATATTTTGCTCAAAATGATTTACCGTTTTTAAGAAAATTCGATACAAAAATTATTGTAAATGCTTGTGGTAGTACAATAGATGAATATGTAGAACTATGTAAAATATTAAATACATTAGACATAGATGGAGTAGAACTTAACTTATCTTGCCCAAATGTAAAAGCAGGATGTATGGCTTTTGGAAGCTCTTATGAGGGAGTAAAAACCGTAACAAAAGAAGTAAAAAAAGTATTAGATAAACCATTAATTGTAAAACTAACTCCAAATGTATCAGATATAGCAAGTATTGCAAAAGGTGCTGAAGACGGAGGAGCAGGTGCAGTATCACTAATAAATACACTATTAGCAATGAAAATAGACATATATAAAAGAAAGCCTGTTTTAGCAAATAACACAGGAGGACTTTCAGGACCAGCCATAAAACCGGTTGCTGTAAGAATGGTATACCAAGTATCACAAGCTGTAAAAATTCCAATAATGGGACTTGGCGGAATAATGACAGGAGAAGATGCAATAGAATTTATGCTTGCAGGAGCAAAAGTAGTCTCAATAGGTGCAGGAAACTTCGCAGACCCATATACAAGCATTAAGGTTATAGAAGGAATTGAAGAATATATGAAAAAGTGCAATGTAGAAAATATTGAAGATATAGTTGGAAAAGTAGAAATGAATTAGTCATCATATTTATAAACAATACCTTTAGGACTTTTATAATTAATAGGATACATACTACCAGAATGACAATTTTCACAACTAAATGTAGGTGGAAAATTTGGTCTACCTAATAATGAGTCTAGCGAATCCACAACTTTTTTAGGTATGTATTCTATATAGCCACAACTTTTACATTTAAACTCAATTTTATCTAATACTTTGCTCAAAATAATCACCTCACGATAAAAATATTATACAATCAAGAGAAAATTTTTGCAACTACCAAAACATTTTATGCTAATGATTTCTGGTCAAATTTAGATTAGCATTCTAGTCAACAGTTAAAAGTGATAAATGCAATGGAGAAGAGTGTTATCTTATTGAAAATGCTAATTTAAAACTTTGGGTAAGCAAAGATATGATAAAAATGCGTGTTTTCTAAAAATGTGATAAAATAGCATTAAAATATTTCTGAAAATGTGATAAGACTATCTTGAAATCTTTCTAAAAATGTGATAAATTATTATTAGGAGGTAAAAAATGGAGAGACTTAAAAGAAAAATAGATGAATATCTTATTGAATGGAAAAAAGACGAACATAAATTACCACTAATAATAAAAGGGGCTAGACAAATAGGAAAAACAAATGCAATTAGAAATTTTGGAAAAAATAATTATAAAACATATATAGAAATAAACTTTGCACTACAACCACAATTCAAAACAATTTTTGAAGATGGGTTTGAAGTAGATAATATAATTAAAAATATAACTTTAAAATTACCAGAAATTGAATTGAATGAAAATAATACATTAATCTTCTTTGACGAAATGCAAGAATGTGTAAGCACGGCTACTTCACTAAAAGCTTTTAAAGAAGATGGAAGATATGATGTAATCTGCTCTGGTTCATTAATGGGAATTAATTATAAAGAAATTGAATCTAATAGCGTTGGAAATAAAGAAGATTATATTATGAGGTCTTTAGATTTTGAAGAGTTCCTATGGGCTAAGGGATATAAAACAGAGCAAATAAATGACCTATATAGAAATATGTCAGAATTAAAACCTCTAAGCAATACTCAATATGAAGTAATGATGTCAAATTTTAAAGATTATATGATAGTAGGAGGAATGCCAGCAATAGTAAGTAGATTTGTGGAAAATAAAAATTTTAGTGGGATATTAAAAATGCAACAACAAATTTTACTTGACTATGAAGAAGATATAACAAAATATGCAGGTGGACTAGATAAAACAAAAATATTGAATTGTTATAGAAAAATACCAGTTTTTCTAGGAAATGAAAATAAAAAATTCCAAATATCTAAAATAGCAAATGGGGCTAGAAGTAGAGAATATGTTGGAGTTGTTGAATGGCTAGAAAATGCTGGAATAGTAAATGTTTCTTATTCAATGGAACAAGCAAGTCTTCCTTTAAAAGGAAACTATAACCCAGACAATTACAGATTGTATTTTGCAGATACAGGACTTTTAATTGGCTCATTAGACGAAGAAACTCAAGAAGATTTAAGAAATAATGAAAATATGAACACTTATAAAGGGGCTCTATATGAAAATATTGTAGGAGATATGTTGGTAAAAGCAGGATACCAATTGTACTTTTATAAAGATGATAGCAAGAAAATTGAGATGGATTTTATGATAAGAGATAAACAATCATTAATCCCAGTAGAAGTAAAGGCAAATGACAATGCAACAATTTCACTTAATAATTTAATAAATAATAATTTGTATAAAGATATTAAGTATGGAATAAAATTATGCAATAAGAATATAGGGTTTAACGGAAAATTTTATACTTTCCCATATTTCTTAACATTCTTGTTAAAAAGGTTTTTGGAAGAAAAGAAATAAATATAAAAAATAATATAAATAAAACACAGTTCCAATTTAATTGAGAACTGTGTTTTATTTATTGGTGCCAACGAAGTAGTTATTTACAACCTTTTTGGCTCTCATAACGATTGATACAAATATCAAATTATATCATATTTTTATCAAATTTCAATAAAAAATTTCAGTAAATTTAAAAAAACTATAAGTAACATGAAATGGGCACGAATTTAATCATAATTCATGCCTGTTTCGTGTGGATTCATGTATAATTGTATCTAAATCCTTCTGAATCACAACCCGAAAGATACACAAACGCAATATTTCGCTCAGTCTCAAAAGCAAAATACAGTTTATCGTTAAGCACCTCTGATAAATCGGTAAATACTCATATTTTGCATCCCTGCCCTACGAAACGAGTAGCTAATACATTTGTTCATTCGTTAAGAGAGTCATTCTTGTGTTTTTTAGCTCAGGTTTGTTATACGACTTTTCAAATCTTCTTTTGTTAAGATTATTAGTTGTAATTCTCCAATATCTACTGATTCCTAAAAATATTTTTTTACTTTTAGCTGTCTATAGTCAACCTGTAAAACAGGATAAATTTCTGGTAATATACTATAAAGTTTGCAAAATTATGTGAGTAGTGCTATAATATATTACATTAATTGTTTTTTTTCGCTGCTATAGTAGCGATAAAATGATTTGACTAATTAAAATACTTTTAGGAGGTCATTCAAAATGAAAAGCACAGCGCACACATTCAATGAAGAAAACATCGAGTATTTGAGAGAATACATTGGGAATCAAGAAGTTGATACTTTTCTACGCTTAGAAGTGACTGCTGAAAATGCAACTCCTGAAGAGAAGAGAATACACGAAACAGTCAAAATGTGCCTGGAACAAATGGAAAAGGATGGCGACAATCGCTGGTGGATTAACAAAGACAGGAAAGTTCTTGGTTACTACCAGTTCATGAATCCAATTCTTTTGGTTTCGTTCGAAAAGTTTCATGAAGCTTTTGAGATTTTGGTTGGTCGCTCCGTGTTTGTAGATGAAATGGCATTAAACTATGATGCGCTAAAGGAAGAGGCTGAAAAAGCTTTTAAAGAGCACACGAAATTTTGATGAAGATGGTAAAATTTACCGAAAAATATTTCAAAAAGTTAGTCAGAATCATAAAAACCTGAAACAGGTGTTGTAGCTATAAAATATAGCTATTCCGACAGTCCAGTTTCTAAAAATGAAACCTGGCTGTCATTTTTTATAAATTGCAAGTATAATAAAAAATCAACCAAATTTATTTTCTGGTTGATTTTTTATCTATCTATTCAATTTAGTTCGAACAGATACGTCATTGGTGCACCTGGAGGGATTCGAACCCCCGATCTCAAAGTTCGTAGCCTTGCATTCTATCCAGCTAAACTACAGGTGCATAACATAATTAATTATACACACAAAAGAAGAAAAAAGCAAGAGTTTGGGTATCCTAAATTAAAAAATTATTATTTAATTACAATCCCAAGCAACTTAGACAAATCTAAAGCTTGCTCTGTACTCACAATAAGTCCTGTTAATTTATCTTTATCTACAACAATTCCAGAAATATCATCACTTGAAAAATCAATATTATTCAAATTAACATTGATAAATGAAGAAAGAATCATAGAAGAATCTTTTACAGAAAAGCGAGAAAGCCTGCAATCATCAAAGTTAGTATTTCTAACAGATGATTCAATAATAGAAAAATCTTTTAAGCTTGAACTATTAAAGTTAGCATAATCTAATATACAGCTTTCAAAACTGCAAGATAGAAAGCTAGATTCAAGCAATGAACAACCAAGTAACTTGCAATTTTTAAATTTCACTTTTACAAAAGAAGTATTATCAAATTTACAATTAGATAAATCAGTATTTTCAAATACACAATTCGTAAAAGAAAAAGATTCTAAATTACTCATAACAAAAGAAGATTTAAGAAAAGTACAATTTTTAAACTCTATTTCATTTGAATTATCAATAATTCCGTTAATAGAGTCGAAAGTACAATTCTTAATATCTTCTTCATTCTTTATATAATCATTTATAAAATTAATATCTAAATTTTCCATAAGAAAATTATAATCATATTCAGCAAAAATTTCAACTTAAATTTAATTTATATTATTAAAATTCAAAAGAAAAAACGAGACATTTTACTAAAAAATCATATTTTTATAATATTAAAATAAATATTATTCTTCAAAATCTATAGCTTCTCTTTTTTCTCTTATTGATTTACAAAAGTTAGATACTTTTACGTGCTCAGGATTTTCCTTATATGCTTTTAAATCATCTAAATTATCAAATTCAGAAATTAAAACAGCATTAAATTCACTATTTTTATTTAAATTTACTCCAACTTGCATACTTCTTATAACATCAATTTTATCTTTTAAACTCATTAAATCAGATAAAAATTTATTCATTTCTTCTTCATGTCCTTCTTTGAATTTCCACATTACAATATGTTTAATCATATAAATCACAACCTTTCAATTGCAATATATCATAAAGAATCAGAAAAATCAATTAAAGCTTTAATTGATGATAAAAATGTGATACTATATAATAGCTAAATAAAATTTTGTTGAAAAAATACTTAAAACTATAAAATAAGAGGTATAGTATGAGTATAGAGTCAGAAGTGTTTAAAAAATTAAAATTAAATAAAGAAAAATTAATACCATTTGGTTTTAAAAAAGAAGAAAATAGATATACATATTCTGAAAAATTTATGGACGGAACTTTTAGAGCAGATATATACATAAGCGAAAATGGAGAAGTTACAGGAAAAGTTTACGATTTAGAAATAGATGATGAATATACACTAAATTTAATGCTATGGTAAAAAGTGTAGAAGAAAAAGGAGGATTTTAGGTAGGTAGATATGAAACAAGCAATATGATTAACTCAAATAATGCAATAGAAAAGGTAAATATAGTAAAAGGAACAAAGACAGGAATTAATAACGTAACATGGTATAGAATGTATGCACAACAAGAAATATATTCACAGCAAGCATTACAAAAAAGTACAAATATAAAAAGTAGCATGATGTGGGGAAGTCAGTGGAGTCAAATTCTTATATGGATGAAAAATATAAGAAACGAGAAAAAAGACTCTTATTATGTAACAAACTAAAAATATATATGATTTAGCGGGAAATGTAACTGAGTGGATTTTTGAAGTGTCCGATTCATTTTTTAGAGTTAAATGCGGAGGTCATTATTATAATACTGTTAATTCGCAGACTAAAGCATCTGCCCGTTCAAATAACCCTCCTGATATGAGTAATGATGACAATGGTTCACGAATGACACTTTATTAATTTATGATATAAAGCCGTCTTGAAAAACACCTTCTAAAAACATCTAAAAAAATGTTGTTTTGGGAGGTGTACTCAAAACAGCTATATCAAATTAATACTCTTAGCATTTAGTAAAGTAATTTTTCTACCGTTAATTTCAATAAAATGCTCATCTTTCAAGCTTTTAAGCTCTCTAAACATAGCGGACCTATTTACAGCAAGATAGTCAGCTAAATCTTTAAAAGAAAAGGGTAAATAAAAATAATTCAAACGACTTTTTCTATATTCAATGTCAAAATATTCAAGTAATTTATCACGAATCTGTTTTTTTTCTAAAATTTTAATTCTTTCATTTGTTTCTTTATATTTAGAATTTATAATATCAAATAAATTGCTAAAAAACACATTAAAATATTTATATTTTAAGTTTTCTGGATTCATAAGTTCTTTATAATCAATAACTAAAATTTTTGTAGGCTCTTTTGCAAAAATATGATAATTTTCACTATTCGTGGCAGAAATATTGCTTCCAAAAATACTATCTTTGCTTAGATTTTCCATTAAAATTTCATTTCCATTATAGTCACTGTTTATTATTTGAGCAGAGCCCTCTAAAATAATGGCATAAATATTCTCGTTTTTAATTGTTGGCAAAATTTCCTCGCCTTTATGAAATGTATAAATATGAACACCTAATAAGTTATATAATTTATCGATTTGAACTTTAGATAAATTAAAAAATGGACTTTTCAAATTTTTATACCCTCCCCAATAAATCTATAAATTTTGCACATTTCTGACCTTTTAAAGGTTGGTTTTACAAAGTATAAAGGTTAAATTTTATAATTAATTTTAATTATTACAAAATTGTAATAAAAAATTTGTAAAAAAATGTACCAAAAAAATAACCTTGAAAAATACACAAAAAATGTATGTTATACATAATAGCTAACCCTAAAAGTTATTTTTTACCGCAAAATAAATATATGGCAAACCGCTAAACGTAAGCAAATATTAGCATATACTAAAAATCTAAAACAATATTAGCACAAAAATAAAAAAGGTGCAAGTGCAACTTTTATATTTCCGGAATTATTGATATAAAATTTATAAATTAAATTTTATATCAATATTAGGTAATACAAACTAATAAAAAATTAAGACATTACCAAAAGAGACAAAGGAGGAAGCAAAATGAAAATAGTAAAAAGGGATGGTCATATAGTAGATTACGACCCACAAAAAATCAGAATAGCAATAGGAAAAGCAAATAATGAAGTAAGGGGAAAAGAAAAGGTTTCAAAGGAGCAAATTGATGAAGTAATCAAATACATTGAAGAGCTAAACAAAAAAAGGATATTAGTTGAAGATATACAAGATATAATTGAAGAAAAATTAATGTCTTATGGAAAATATACCTTAGCTAAAAAATATATCACATACAGATATACTAGAGAATTAGTTAGAAAAGCTAACACAACAGATAAATCAATCAAAGAATTAATCGAAGGCGAAAACGAATACTGGAATAGTGAAAACTCTAATAAAAATGCAGAAGTAGTAACAACACAAAGAGATTATTTAGCAGGTATTACTAGTACAGATATAACAAGAAGATTTTTACTTCCAGAAGATATAGTAGAAGCTCATGACAGAGGAATAATTCACTTCCATGATGCAGACTATTTCGCACAAAATGCTTTGCATAATTGTGAATTAATCAACTTAGATGATATGTTACAAAATGGTACTGTTATAAATGGAGTAATGATAGAAAAACCACATAGATTTATTACTGCTGCAACAATTGCAACTCAAATAATATTAGCAGTTACATCATCAAGCTATGGTGGTGCAACAGTATCACTTACACACTTAGCACCATTCGTAAGATTAAGCTATGAAAAATATTTGAAAAAATACCAATCAAGAAACTTAAGTAAAAAAGATTGCGAAAAATTTGCAATGCAAGATACAAGAAAAGAAGTAGAAGATGGTGTTCAAACATTCAATTATCAAGTGAATTCTATGACAAATACAAATGGACAAGCACCATTCCTATCAGTATGTATGTACTTAGGCGAGACAGAAGAATATAAAGAAGAATTGGCAATGATAATAGAAGAATTCCTAAAACAAAGAATATTAGGATTCAAAAACGAAAAAGGTGTATACATAACACCAGCATTCCCAAAACTACTATATGTTCTAGAAGAAGACAACATTCATGAAGATAGCAAGTACTGGTATTTAACAAAACTTGCAGCAGAATGTACAGCAAAAAGAATGGTTCCTGACTATATCTCTGAAAAAGTAATGAAAGAATTAAAGAAAAATGAGTTAGGAAATGGCGAATGCTATCCATGTATGGGATGTAGGTCATTCTTAACGCCAGATAGAACAATGAGTTTAGGAAATATAGCTCACGCTAAAAACTATGTTGAAGGAAAAGGTAAATATTACGGAAGATTCAATCAAGGTGTTGTAACAATCAACTTACCAGATGTTGCCCTTTCAGCAGATGGAGATATGGATAAATTCTGGAAAATATTTGATGAAAGACTAGAATTATGCCATAGAGCATTACAAATAAGACATAAGAGATTAAGCAATGCAACAAGTGATGTAGCTCCAATATTATGGCAACATGGAGCTTTAGCAAGACTAAAGAAAGGCGAATCAATACACGAATTATTACATCATGGATATTCAACAATATCATTAGGATATGCCGGCCTTTATGAATGTGTAAAAGTAATGACAGGACATTCACATACAGATAATGGAGAAGGAAAAGAATTTGGACTAAAAGTAATGCAACACTTAAATGATGCAACAGCAAAATGGAAAGCTGAAGAAGATATAGACTACTCAGTTTATGGCACACCAATAGAATCAACAACATATAAATTTGCAAAATGCTTAAAAGAAAGGTTTGGAACAATCAAAGGAATAACAGATAGAGGATATGTAACAAATTCATATCATGTTCCAGTATTTGAAGAAATAGATGCATTCTCTAAATTAAAACTAGAAAGTGAATTCCAAAGATTAAGTCCAGGTGGAGCAATTTCATACATAGAAACGCCAAATCTACAAAATAACTTAGATGCAGTACTTGAAGTAATTCAATTCATCTACGATAACATTATGTATGCAGAATTAAATACAAAGTCAGATTACTGCCAAAAATGTGGATATACAGGTGAAATTTTAATAGATGATAACCTAGAATGGTATTGCCCAAACTGTGGAAATAGAGACCACAATACATTAAATGTAGCAAGACGTACTTGCGGATACATAGGAACAAATTTCTGGAATAAAGGAAGAACTCAAGAAATAAAAGAAAGAGTATTACACTTAGATAATAAAAATGCGTAAAGAACGTAAAAAATAAATGCTAAAATGAATTAATTTGCTAAATAAGATATAAATACTAAAAAGATTAATATACTAAATTTTAAAACAATTTTATCAAAATGAATAAGACAAAAGGGGCGAAATAAATGAGATACAATTTAATAAGAAAAATGGATATATCAAATGGACCAGGAGTAAGAGTATCAATATTTATGCAAGGATGTAGTTTTCACTGCAAAAATTGCTTTAATCCGGAAACTTGGGACTTCGAAGGAGGACAAGAATTCACAGAAGATACTATAAATAAAGTATTAGAATTAAGTGATAAAAAAGAAGTAAAAGGTTTATCTATATTAGGTGGGGAGCCAATGCACCCTACCAATATAGAAGGAACAACAAAACTTGCAAAAGCTTTTAAGGAAAAATATCCAGAAAAAAATATTTGGGCATGGTCAGGTTTTAAATATGAAGATATAAAAAATAATGATGTATTTAACTATATTGATGTATTAGTTGATGGTCAATATAAGGACGAATTACATGACCCAACTCTAAAATGGAGAGGTTCTTCAAATCAAAGAGTTATAGATATTAAAGAAAGTAAAAAGCAAAATAAGGTATGTGAATTAAAATAAATTGTTAAAAAAGCTCAATATACATTCTTTCCCATTTCACGGCGGAGCCACCGCCGCACGTCTCACTCCGCTCATTAGTCGCCTGCGTTCGACTGAAATGTCAAGAACATATATTGAGCTTATTATTTCTAATTAAACTAAAGGTAAACCAATTGTTTAGAAAACTAAACCGATTATTGGTTTACTTTTTTTATTAAAAATATTAAAATTAAACAAAATTCTTAACAAGTATTTGAGATAAAATATTTGATAATAAAAAGGCAAGTTCATTAAAAAAGGTTCAAAAATTATGAGTGCCTTGGAAAGGAAAAGTTTTATGAAAAGTATAGGAGAAACAATTGCAAATTTAAGAAAACAGAAGGGAATGACACAAAGTGAATTAGCGGAAAAGATGAATGTTACAGATAAAGCTGTTTCAAAATGGGAAAGAGATTTATCTTGTCCAGATATAAATACAATATCTAAATTGGCAGATGTACTAGACGTTTCAGTTGAAGAATTGCTTAAAACTAAAAAACAAGATTATTCTAATAATAAAATTAAAGACTTAATTAATTTAATTTTAAAAGCGGTAGCTATTGCAATGGGAATTGGAGTTGTGGTATTAAATATATTGGACAAAATAGAAATAAAAGCATCTATAATAATACTAGGAATAGGAATGTTCTGCATAGGATTATATTTATTAGATAGTAATGAAAAAGAAAGTTAAAGAGAATCCTTCACTAAATGAAGGATTTTTTATATAATAGGAAAGTTATCAAGGTTTGAAAACAAAGAATGTTTACATAAACACAAATAACAAATACAAGAAAACTACC
>CALXWN010000002.1:0-33856 GCA_944392415.1 uncultured Clostridia bacterium
CACAAAATGTATTTCCTACACTTTCTATATCTGAAAATAACCTATCATTAGCTATTTTAAGCTTTTTTGCTATAGAATTCATTATTCTAGTATTTGATTGGTGTAATACTACATGGTCTATCTTTTCAATATCTAAATTTGCCTCATTCAATGTTTCATTAATTATTTTTGGAACTTCTGCAACCGCATATTTATATACTTTTGTTCCATCCATGATTAACTTTTTTCCAACTTCATAAGTTAAACACTCTGCATCTTGGCCTTGGCTTTTGAATTTAGAATAATATTTTTTAGATTTTTCACTTTTTGTAATAATGGTAGCTCCTGCTCCATCCCCAAAAAGAATAGCTGTAGACATATCGTCTGCATTTACCACTGATGATAATTTTTCTACACCTATAACTAAAGCTGTGTTAATTTTACCAATTTCTATATAATTCTGTGCTATATCAAATGCATTTACAAATCCATTGCAACCTGCCAAAATATCTAAACACATACAATCTTTAATATTTAAAAGAGATTGTACTAAGTATGATATCCCCGGCATCATCATATTTGAAGATGTTGTTGCCACAATTATTAAGTCTATTTTATTGCAATTAATATTTCCATTTTTTATAGCATCTAGACTTGCTTTATATGCCATACTTTCTAATGTATCTTCATCATTTCCGTACCATCTGCTTTTAATTCCGCAAACTTTGCATATGTATTCTTCTGTTACATTAAACTTTTTACTTAAATCAGCAGATGTTATTTCTTGCTTTGGCAAATATTTTCCTCTACCTATAATTTTTATTCCACTCATATATGCTCCGTTTTGTAAATTTGTTACAATTCTGTTTAATTTAATTTTGAATTGTTTTTATGTCGTTGATTTTACGATATTATTTATGTTTTGAATTATTTTTAGTATAATTTCTTTTCTATCAAAATTTTTGTTATATTCTTTTTTTAATGATGTTGCTATTTTTATAGTTTCTTCATCAAAACATATTTCATTTACATTAAATCCTAAACTTATAATCAAATAATTTATTTTTCCTGAAATTGTATTTATTTCTGTAAGAATTCCACATATTTTTTTACCATTTAACAATAAGTCATTAGGGTATTTTATGTTTAAACCAATATTGTATAAATTTCTTATAGTTTTTTTGATACTTTGTGCCACATCAACTGTTATATTATTTAAACTAGATAAATCGCACTCTGGCTTAAAAAGCATACTCATTGCAATATTATCACCACTACCTGTGTACCAAGTTCTTCCGTGAGTTCCTATTCCTGCAGTTTGCTTGTTTGCAATAATTACAGTGCCATTTTCTAATTTATCTTGATTTTCTTTTACATATAAATGTGTTGATGGCAATTCATCAAAGTATTTAATTTTGTTTATTTCATTCATTTTTTTCACATATATATTTTATAAAAAAGGAAAAAATCTTGCAAGTATATGACCGGGTGGTATAAGAACTTTGATGATGAAAAATCATCAAAAGTTGCAATTATTTCAAATATATGGTAAAATATTTTTCAACCTGACGCTATAGAAGGGCTAGCCCTTTCTCAAGGGCGGAAAGGGGGACTAAAGATGAATAACAGCGATTTGATTTTGTATTTGGTTCAACAACTGATAACCGAAAAAGAAAAAAACATAATATTAAGTCAAAAATCAGACGAAGAACTAGAAAAAAATGAAAATCAAGTTAAGACTAATGAGTAGCATTACATAGTCGAAAGAGTGGATTTCACGGTCTGCTCTTTTTTGTTTGATAAAACAAAAAAACGTATGTGCATTCACGGATACACATACGACTAAAACTTGAATAACAGCGATATTACAAGTTCATTAAATTGTATTTATATAATATCATAATAATTGCAGTTTGTCAATACAATTATGTAATTTTAATCACTTCCAAACAATTCATCAAATTTTGCTTCTAATTCTTTTTGAATATCTATTTCATCATCTGATGTATCTTGCATTTGTTTTGTAGCTTCATCTTCAAATCCCGGAAGAATATTTGCTGTCTGATTTCTAACATTTGAAGTATTATTCAAAGGCTGAATATTTGGTACTGATGCAAAACTTGGTCCTGCATTTGGAACTGCACCGGCATTAAATCCGTTATTTTGAACTGCTGATGAACCCTGCAATCCTTGACTTCCTTGCGCTGGATTTGCTCCTGCCATATTGACATTAATTCCTTGAGGCTCTTGCATCGGGTTCATTCCTGCCATTCCTTGTGCCTGAGTTTGTGCAGTACCAACTCCCATACCCCCAACAATTCCAGAATTTTGTTGAATAGTACTTATTGGCTCTACAGGCTTAGCATCCTCAAACAAATCATCTAAAGATTCAACTTTAACATCTTTATTCTGCTCATTTACATTCTCATCACCCGTATAAGGATTGTATGGATTGTATTTTCTCCAGTTTCCTCTTTCTTGGCATTCATAATCATTATGGTCAATTCTATTTTCATTAAAATCTTTAAGCATTGGAGTTTTAAAATACCAAAGCTTTTTAGCTATTATTGGTTTTAATCCTTTTTCAAAGATAATACAATCATTATTGTCCATTCTTCTTAGCTCATCAGGTGTCATTAAAGCTCTTGCCATAATTTGATCTGATTCACTAAATCCTGTTCTTACATCTACATTATTTCTATTAACCGATTTGCTATTATGAGTAATTGTTTTCTCTCCCAATTCCTTTGAAAAATATTCAACTGTTGCATACGAGTTACTTCCCAAAAATACGTGAGTATCACAGTTACCTATAATTGTTTCATAAGACTTTTCATATATTGCTTTTAATTGATCTAAGTTCTGTAATATAACACTAAATGAAATTCCTCTACTTCTACTTGTTGATATCTTTTTATCGAAGTCTGGTACTTGACCTATGTTTGCAAACTCATCAAGTATAAAGAACGTTTGAATTGGTAATTTACCACCATTTTTATCTGCAAAATCATATAACTGTTGTATCATTTGTGAGAAGAATATTGTAAGTAAAAAGTCATATGCACTATGTGTATCTGATGATACAACATATAAAGCTGTTTTCTTAGTTGCTATGTCAACAAAATCTATTGTATTTGTTGAAGTTACATCTGCTATTTCCTTTGAGTCAAATTTACCAAGTTTTGATTGCAATGTACTTAAAATTGAGCTATATGTTTTTTCTGATGCTATTTCAACAGATTTGTAGTTCATTCTTGCTGGATGGTCATAAGGTAACTGGCTCATAAGTTCTGTAAGTAAGTTGCTTCCACCATTATTATTTGCAGCTCTAACTAGTTCTGCACAACTTGCTAAGTTTTGTTCTTCTGGTGGTCTTGTAGCTATAATATAATAAATAAGAGCTTTAAGCAAAATTTCAGCCATATTGTCCCAATATGGGTCTGTTGCCGTTCCTTCTGCCTTCTGTCCTTTTACTATTGTATTTGCTATAACGTCTACATCTATTTCATTTTGGATGTGTTGTAAAGGGTTGTAACTATCACTACTTGTTGGATTAACTAAATTTAATATTTTTATCTCATATCCATTTTTCTGTAAAAATCCAGCTGTTGTATCATATATTTCACCTTTAGGATCTGTAAATACATATGAACCTAACATTTGATGTGCATTTGGAATAGTGTAACTTGAAGATTTACCAGAACCAGAACCACCGACGATTAGTACGTTTATATTTCCTAATTTATTTAGTGGTAAATAATGATTTTGAGCTAAAAGTAAACCAGAGTTTCTACTTAAAACCCTATACTGCTCTCCTCCTTGGCACCAATCGCTTGATCCATGTTCTATATTTTGATATTTTGTCTTTTTTCTATTTTTAAACGCTCCTATACCCACTGCCAAAGCAACAATTAATGTATACCACAAAGTTGTGCTACCAAACGCTCCAATTGCCTCGCTTGTGAATACTTTACCAATTGATGAGAATGATACTATGTTTTCAACTAAAGCTTCGATAAAAGGAGCTATATCGAATAATCCATCAACATAGCTCTGACTAATGCTTAAAGCAATAGGCGCAACTAAAAAGATTTCGCCTATTGCCCATAATACTAACGCAAATATTATATATTTTAAATTCTTTTTCATAAATTCACTAAACGAACTTCCCATAATCTACCTTCTCATTGGTTATGATTTTTTGTTTTTTAAATAATCAAATTATGCTCTTTCAGCTTCTCCGCCTTTTTTGCTTCTTTCAGCTTTTCTAGCTATTGCGCTAGGAGTTAATCTTCTTTCAGATAATTTTTCAATTTTTTCTCTAACATCCTTAGGGATAGTAATTGGATTAACATCACTTACTGTTATTTCAAGTCCACTTAAATTTACTAATTCTTCTGGACTTTCTTTAACGTCTGCCTTTCCTTGAACTGCACTACCAACCTTTTCTGTAGTCCTTTCAGGTACAAAATATAATGCTGAAGCTCTTACTGTTGGTCTCTCATTATTTGTTCCTTCCACTAAATAATCCTCCTTTATTTTATTTCAAAAGTGAAATAAGATTTGTATGGTTGTAATTTACATTTTCCTTTAACTTCATTTGTTTGGCTATCTATGTATAATTTTGGCTTAACCTCTTCTGTTGTTTCAGGGTCGATAATTGTAAACGCTCTTTGTAAGTTTGGCGTATAATTAAAGTCTTTCATTTCCATTGGGGTTTCTGAATAAACAGTGTCAAATTTGACTGGAATAGGTCTTTTAGATATTTTTAATTTGTTATCTTTAAGTAATCCCATATTGACAACTACTTTTTCTTGCCCAAAAGATAATATTACTAAGTCTTCTCCTTCTGGCTCTGGATAATCAACATAAAAGGTTTTCTTTTTCATATTGCCATTCATTTCTTCAGAGTACACTAATCTTTCAACAGTATATTTTGGATACTGCTTTTGTAATTCCTTGGCTGTTCTGTTAATTCTATATATAACTGTATTTACCCCTTGTGGATCAGTTATACTAAAACTTTTACCTTGAAATTCATCAGTCATCTTAGCACCTCTTTTCTCTATTTCTCATTAGTTCAACAATTTTATTATACTACATTATGTATAATATGTCAACTAAAATTGTGAAACATGCATATTTCAAGTTTTTAAGATATTTTTTCATCAATTTCTTTTAATTCATTATAAACTTTTAATTGCTTTTCAGTTAGCTTTTTAGGAACTACTATTTTAGTTATAATATAAAAGTTACCTCTGTTTCCTCTACCAAATTTGTACCCTTTTCCTTTTATACTAAATCTTTCTCCACTTTCTGTTCCTTTTGGAATTACAAGTGTAATTTCTCCATCTATCGCTTCAATATTTAGCTTTGTTCCTAATGCTGCTTGCCATGGAGTTATTGATATTTCTTTGTAAATATCTGCACCAACTAACTTAAAGTCTTTTGTATCAGTAATTTTTACTTTAACTAATAAGTCTCCTCTGTCGCCATTATTTTTACCTGGCTTTCCTTGACCAACAAATCTAATTTTATCTCCATTTTGAATGCCTGCTGGAATATTTAAGTTAAATGTTTTTGTTTTTCCGTCTACTGCTAATAATTTTAATTTTTTGGATGTTCCATTAAAAGCCTCTAAAACACTTACGTCTACTTCTGTTTCAATATTTTCGCCATTTATAGGTTCTTTTGACTTTTTTGTAGTTTGAGCCTTTGAGGTAGTCATTCCAAATAATATATCAATTATTTTTTCTTTAAAAGATTTTTTTACTTCCCTGTCTTTATTTTGCAGTCTCTTTTTTCTTTCTGTGTATATAAACCAATTTCTATCATATCTTTTTCTTGACTTAGGGTCTGACAAAATTTTATATGCTTCATTTATTTCTTTGAACTTTTCTTCTGACGAATTATCCCCTACATGCATATCTGGATGGTACTTTTTAGCTTGCTCCCTATATGCTAATTTTATTTCATCAATCGTCACTTTATTCGAACTAAGTCCTAGTATATTGTAGTAATCCTTAAAACTCATTTAACATCCTCCACTCTGTTAAATATGCTCAAAACATATTTTATTTAAAGTAGCAAATGCCATTTTGTTTAATTTTGCATTGTACTTAATGCAGTTAAAATAAATGGCATTTTTATTATATCATATATATTTTTAAATTTCATTAGTTTTAAGGAAATTTTATAGAAAAACCCTTGTATACTAAATTTAAATTGTTTTCCTCTTTTCCAATTACATTTTAATTATTATTCATCAACAAATAATTCCTCGTTTTTATGCTTTCTTCAATAATAACTTTTTCTTTATCTATATTTATTTTTAAAGTATCATCGATGTTTTTAATGATAGCTTTATCTAAGCTTTCAAATGCTATACTTCTTAAGTTTTCTACGCCTTCATACTTTCTAGTCTCATCAGTTTTGTCAGCAACAAATAATATTTTTTGAAGTAATGTCATATTTTCTTTTCCAGTTGTATGGCAAGCTATTGCTGTGCACATTTCATCATCAAAATCATATTTTTTCTTCGCTAAATCTCCTGCTATTTTTCCGTGCAATATTTGTGGTATAGCTTTTTCTGTTTCAGTAATTTTTATTTTATTTTTCTTAACATAATCAAGCATTTCTTCATCTGTCATTTCTTTTGCCATGTCATGTACTAAGCCTACTAATTTTGCTCTTTTTACATCTCCACCATATTGTATGCCAAGTTTTTCGCACATCTCCATTACTCCAATGCTGTGTGCATACCTTTTTTCGGTCAATTTTTCTTTAATTTCTTCTTTTAATAATTCAAAATCTTCTACCATACTTTCTCCCTCTATTCCAATGCTAGTTTAACTAATTGATCTAAAAGCTCAGAATATTCCAATCCTTCATGTTCCCACAATTTAGGATACATACTAATTGATGTAAATCCCGGCATTGTATTTATTTCATTCAAATATACTTTGTTTGTGTCTTTTTCTACGAAAAAGTCAACTCTAGCGAGCCCGCTTCCGTCAACGGCTTTAAATGCCTTAACAGCGAGTCTTTTTATTTCTTCTATTGTCTCTTCTGGTATAGATGCTGGTATTACTGTTTTTGACTCACTATTATTGTATTTCGCATCATAGGTATAAAAATCTTCTGCAGATAATATTTCACCAACAGTAGATGCTAGCACTTTATCATTTCCTAATACAGCACATTCAACTTCTTTTCCCACAATTGTTTCTTCTATTAAAACTTTTTTATCATATTGGCTTGCAGTTTGTATTGCTTTAATAAGTTCTACTCCATTATTTGCTTTTGTTACTCCCACAGACGAGCCTGAATTTGATGGCTTTACAAACACAGGGAGTCCTAGTTTTTTCTCCACCACATCTATTATTTCATCATTTTGAAGTTCTATCTCTTCTAAATCATCATCCACATATGTATTTTCATTTTTTATATACACAAATTTAGCCATATTTATTTTGGCATTTTTAAGTATATATTTTGTATATACCTTATCCATACAAACGCTTGATGCTAATACTTTACAACCAACATAAGGTATTCCTAAAAGTTCTAACATTCCTTGTATAGTTCCGTCTTCTCCATAAAGGCCATGTAATACTGGAAAAACAACGTCTACTTTTTGTAATTCTTCTACTATGTTTTTTATCCTCTTTCCACCCGTTAACCATTCACCATTTTTAGCAATTTCAATTTTATGTATTTCATATTTTCCTATGTTCAAATTATCTATAACATTTTTTGCAGAAACAACAGATACATCATGTTCTGTTGACATTCCGCCGTAAATAACAGCTATTTTAATCATAAAACCTCCTAGCAAATCGCAGTTGCAATTTCAAAAAATTTCATTCCATTTGATGCTTTGAGTAAAATTGCATCATTCTTTGTTTGTATTTCTTTTAATTTTTCTATTGCTTCATCATTATCTTTGCATTCTATAATTTGCTTAGCTTTAGATTTCTCAGCAATATATTTTGCTTCTTTTCCAATTGTTATTAAGATATCTATGCTTTCGTCAACTTCTTCCCCAACTTTTTCGTGTAGCTCTTTTGAATAATCTCCTAGCTCAAGCATATCTCCTAAAACTGCTATTTTTCTTTTATTTTTTATTTCTTTTAAATATATAATTGCAGCCTTCATAGAATCATAATTTGCATTATATGTGTCATTTATTACAGTAGCTCCAGCTTTACTAGTTAAAACTTCCATTCTTTTTTTAGTTAATTCTAAGTTTGCAATTCCGTTTATTATTTTTTCAGTTGGAACGTTTAAGTACTCTCCTACTGCAATTGCACAAAGGCTATTTAGTATAAAATGCTCTCCACCTACTGGTACAGTAACTATTTTGTTATTTATACCTTCTTCTTTGGCTCTATTTATATCTTGTTTTGAGTCCATATTTACATTTTGTTTTGAGTCAGAAATGCTCTCATTTTTTTCACATACAACCTTAAATTCACTTTTATCTTCAAAAGATTTTATATCTGTCGCCATGTATTTGCTTTTATTTTTTATTCCATAAGTAATTATATTGTATTTATCTTTGTTTTCATTCGCCCATTTATATAACAAATCATTGTCGTTATTTATAACTACCGTATTCCCTTGCAAACCCTCTAATATTTCAAGTTTAGCTTTTAAAATATTCTCTCTTGAACCCAAGTTACCTATATGAGCAGTTCCTATATTTGTTATAACTGCAACCGTTGGCTTAGCTATATTTGTTAATTTTCTTATTTCTCCAAAATGGTTCATTCCCATTTCAACAACCATTGCTTCTTCATCTGTTAATCCAAGTATTGTAAGAGGAAGTCCTATTTCATTGTTGTAGTTCCCTTTTGTTTTTAAAGTATTATATTTTTGAGATACAACACTTGCAATTAAATCTTTTGTACTTGTTTTGCCTACACTGCCAGTAACGGCTACTACTGGTATATTGTATTGCATTCTCTTGCATGTTGCTATTTCTTGCAATGCTTTTAGAGTATCTGGGACTTGTATAATTGTTACGTTACTTTTCTTAATTTCATCATTCTCCTCTGTTGTAATATCTTTACTAACAATGCATACTTTTGCTCCATTATATATTGCATCCAAGCAAAAGTCATTTCCATCAAATTTTTCTCCTTTTAGTGCAACATATACATCCCCTTCTTTGACTTCTCTTGAATCTCTAACAAAGTGATTACAAGGTATTTTTTCATCTCCGCATAAAATTTTTCCATTTGTTATTTTTACTATATCTTTAACTTTCATTTTTACATCCTTAAAATAATTTTACCAACCTAATAAATTATTATTAAATTTGCGTTAATTATATGCCAATAAGCTGAAATTTACAAGTAGGAATTTTTCACTACTCCGTCAAAGTTCCCTCTGGTGTATTTATTATCATCAAAATATCTTCTTCTTCGCCCGTTTCAGCATTTATATACACTATAAAATCATTGTCCGCAGTATTTCCTTTAAATTCATAGCAAAGCACTTCTGTGCCCCACTCTGTTGGTATAACTGCTAAGCCTGATGAACTAACATTCAAATTTTGGTTAACTTTACTTCTAGCCTCTTCTAAAGTAATTTTTGCTTCTGATAGTTCTCTAGTATCTCTATGGCAATTCAAATATCCTGTAGACTCAATTCCTAATACTTCACCATTATCTAAAGCAATTTTTACTTTTACCAAATCCGGATACATAGTAATTCCATCCTGTTCATACGCATAGTTCACAGTTAATACACCACCATTGTTCATATAATATGTTGCTTTCATATTTTTAAATTCTTTGCTTTCAAGAAATTCTTTACCTTTTGCCACAGCATCTTCACTTGATATAGATTCATTTATTATATCTCTGTTTGAATTCATAAACACAACATGTCCGCCTTTTATTGATACAGCTATTGTAAATGTTTCTTCTTCTCCTACTTTTGCGGTGAAACTATAACATTCAATATTTCCATTTTGGCTTTGACCATTAGATGTTATTTCTGTAATTCTATCATTTCCTATAAAATCTTTTGCTATTTCCAGTGCTTTTGCTTCATCTATTTCATCTCCTGTAAGTCCAACTCTTTCAGGATTTGTCATATGGTTTGAAAAAGCTCCATCATAAATTAAACCTGCATATTCGTGTAAATCTTCTACCATACTTCCAAAGCTACTTTGAGATAAATTACTTGCTTCTTGAGTCAAAGCTTCTCCTCCGGCTTTTTCTAATTCTCCCCATTTAATGTTACCGGAATATAAATCAATTTCTAATTGATTTAATGTGTCTTTTAGCGAGCCACAGTATTGATGCAAACTTGTTAAATTATCTAAATCTTCTTGGCTTAAGTCTTCTCCTCCAATTGTTTTATTTGCCAATGTATAACTATAATCTGAAACTTGATTTAAAAACTTTTGGGCTGTTTCTAATTCTTGAGTTCCTATTGGAAGTCTTGCTAAATAAGTTTCTGCTAAACCAGAATTTCTCCAAATATTTGTTAAAGTTTCTGCACCATGTTTACTGCTATTTGTGATTGTTGATTTTGCTAGCAATACCTCTGTTTGATTAACATATTCAACCAATTGATAAAATGCGTTATTGTAACTGTTTTCTGCCAACCCCCTATACTCTAATTGCTTTTTAAAAATAACAACTCCAAGCACAACTATGATTGCAACTAAAGTAACAACCAAAGTAAGCATTTTTCTGTCTCTTAACCTATCTTTAAAATCATAAATTTTATCTTTAATTTTACTCATAAAAATTATCCTTTCTTTTTTCATATTTTTAACCAAATTTTATAAAATATTCAATTGATTTATTTCATATATTGTGGTATAAAGATTTTGTGAATTTATTAATTTAAAATTTAGATTTTACTAAACATGAAAGGAGTCGTTCGTATAAATATTATACGAAAATTTCATATGAAGATTTTAATTTTTTATGCATCTTATGGTGGTGGTCATTTATCTGCTGCCAAATCTATAAAGCAATATTTAGATGAGAACTACAAAAACGTTAAAACTAAAATGATTGATTGTGTAGAATATATAAATAAAGGCTTAAATACAATTACAACCTTTGCTTATAAAGAAATGGCAAAGAAAGCGCCTTGGGCTTGGGGCGAAATATATGACCATTCTCAAAAAGGTGCAATGTCACATATAAGTAGTGGTGCAAATAAATTTATGTCTATTAAGTTAAACAAATTATTTGAAGAATTTAAACCAGACATTGTTATTTCCACCCATCCTTTTGCAAGTCAAATGACGGCTTATTTAAAAGAAAAAGGTAAAACAAATTGTGTTTTAGCTAGTGTTATGACAGATTTTGCATCACATGACCAATGGCTAGTTGGTAGTAAATATATAGACCATATTTTTGTTTCTCACGAAGGTATGAAAAAAGATATAGTTGCCAAAGGCATACCTGCTAGCAAAATACATGCAACTGGTATTCCACTTTCTAATAGATTTTTAGAGCATTTTAACAGAAAAGAAATTAAAGCTTCTTTTGATTTAGATTATAAGAAAAAGACTATATTATTTTTTGGTGGTGGTGAATTTGGCTTAGGCAAAGAAAAAACGCTAAAAATTTTAAAAGCATTTATAGACAATATTCACGACGAGTACCAAATAATTTCCATTTCAGGTAAAAATGAAAAAATGCAAGCCCAATTTGAGGAATTGGTTGGAAATAATCCAAATGTACAGGTTTATGGATATACAAATGAAGTTCCTGAACTTATGAGCATTTCTGATTTAGTTGTTACTAAACCAGGTGGTTTAACTATAACAGAATCTTTGGCTTCTGGTCTACCTATAGTAGTTATTAACCCAATACCAGGCCAAGAAGTTGAAAATGCTGAATTTTTAGAGAAAAAAGGTGTTGCCGTTTGGATACGAAAGACTGAAAATCCTGATGAGGCTGTAAAAGAATTATTAGAAAATCCTGAGCAAATAAAACATATGAAAATACGCTCTAAATTAATGGCAAAAAAGAATTCTACAAGAGACATTTGTAAAATACTAATGGATGATAAAAATTAAAATAAATACAGTTCAGTAAAGATATATAATCTAATATAAAAGTTTCAATATATTAATGTATATTGAAACTTTTTTAGTTAAATAACAATTACTGAACTGTAGCTATTTTAATTTTATAAATCCACTCTTCCTTCAAGAGCTCTTCCTAAAGTAAACTCATCTGTATATTCAATATCTCCTCCAACAGGAATGCCATGAGCTATTCTTGTAACCTTTATTCCCATTGGCTTGATAAGCTTTGCAATATACATTGAAGTTGCCTCGCCTTCAACTCTAGGATTTGTAGCTAAAATTACTTCTTTTACTGTTCCATCCATAAGTCTTGATAATAGTTCTTTAATTTTTATATCATCTGGTCCTATTCCATCCATTGGCGAAATAGAGCCATGAAGTACATGGTAAAGACCTTTGAATTCGTGTGTTTTTTCCATAGCTACTACATCTTTAACATCTTCAACAACACAAATTTTGCTTTGATCACGCTTAGGGTCTGAACATATTGGACACGGGTCAGTATCTGAAATATTAAAACATTTAGAGCAAAACTTCAAATTCTTTTTTGCTTCTTGTATGCTTTGTATAAATTTATTTGTTTCTTCTTCACTTGAATTTAAAATATAAAATGCAAGCCTTACTGCTGATTTTTCTCCTATACTTGGTAACTTTTGAAATGCTTCTATTAATTTTTCTATTGATGGTGAATAATATGATGCCATACTATTTTAATCCTGGAATATTATATTTACCAAGCTCTTTTGCTTGAGCGTCATCAACTTTTTTAAGTGCATCATTAACACAAGTTAAAATTAAATCTTGTAGCATTTCAACATCATCAGGATCAACAACGTCCTTTTGAATTTTTATTTCCATTAACTCTTTACTTCCATTTACCTTTGCATAAACAGCCCCTCCACCTGTCGTACTTTCAAATGTTTGACTTGCTAAATTTTCTTGAGATTTTTCCATTTCCTCTTGCATTTTTTTTGCTTGTTTCATGATTTGGTTCATATTTATACCACCAAATCCACCTGGGAATCCTCCTCTTGCCATTTTTAATTTCTCCTCATAAATAAATTTAGGTTTTAAGGATAACCTATAACCATTAATAAATTATTTTGTCGTTCAAAAATCAATATTCTATTACTCAAATATCAATAACATATTTATTGCTTTTAGTCAATATAATTAATATTTATTCCCAAATCCAGTTTATTTTCTGAATTTAACTCTTTTTTATTCTCCTGCCTATCTAATATTTTTATTCTCATATCTTTTCCGCATTCCATTGATACCAATCTTTTAAGCTCATTCATATTTTCCGGTCTCTCTATTACAGCTCTACCAAAACTGTTTAATCCATTTGCAAACTGTATTCCAACTGTCATATCATCTAACATTACTGCACTTGTATTATTTAAATTAGAAAATAGCATTGCTTTTCTTTCTTCTTTTAATTTATTTATTACATTTGTCCAAAAATTTCCGCCTGATGCGCTTTTGGTCTCTGCTTCATTTGACAAATTTTTTTCTGCATTTGGATTGACATTTGAAGAAAAATTATTTGCAATTTTAACGGAATTTTGAGCATGGTTATTCACATTTTGTGAAGAAGTTGTGGATACAGTACTTCTATTTTGTACTCCTCCTGTCATTCCATTTCCAATTTTAGTAGACCCACCATTTGAATTAGGTATATTAAAATTTCCTGTAGCCAATTTTTCCTCTAAAGCCTCAACTCTTTCAGCTAAAGATATCTTTTCCTTACTGCAAAGTCTCATTATGCCTACTTGGAATATTATATTTTTCTGTGATGACCATTTAAGTTCATTTTCTAAGTCAGACAAAGAATATATTATTTGAAGTAATCTATCCTTACTAACATCTTTAGTTAGTTCCTGCATTACTTTTTTATCTTCTTCTGAATAAATATTTGATACATTATTGGTTGTTTTTAATATCATAATATCTCTAATATATTTTATAATTTCCCATAAGAAGTTGGTCAAATCTTTGCCTTCAAGAATTATATTATTAGATATTTTCAGGCTACTATTTACATCATATTCTAAAATGGCTTTAGTAATTCCTGAAATATATTCTAGTTTAGGTATTCCAACCAACTCTTTAACTTTTTGTTCTGTAATATTATTATCTTCGCCTTGAGAGCATCTTTCAAGTATAGATAATGCATCTCTCATAGCTCCCTCAGAAAGTTCTGCTATAAGATTCAATGCATCCGCCGAATACTCTATGTTGCACTCTTTGCAAACCTTTTCCAAATTCTTTGTAATATCTAATTCAGATATTTTCTTAAAATCAAATCTCTGACATCTTGAAAGTATAGTGGCAGGTAATTTTTGTGGCTCTGTTGTTGCTAATATAAATTTAACATGTTTTGGTGGTTCTTCTAGTGTTTTAAGCAATGCATTAAAAGCACCAGGTGAAAGCATGTGAACCTCGTCAATAATATATACTCTATATTTTGCAACAGTAGGTAAAAAATTGACCTCATCACGAATTGCTCTTATATCGTCAACACTATTATTAGAGGCTGCATCCATTTCTACTATATCTGTAAGAGAGCCATCCAGTGCCGCCTTGCAAATACTACATTCATTACAAGGTTCACCATTTTGTGGATTTAAGCAATTAACCGCTCTAGCCAAAACCTTTGCAGAAGTAGTTTTTCCACAACCTCTACACCCAGTAAAAAGATAAGCATGACCAACTCTATCAGCTATTACTTGATTTTTTAAAGTTGTAGTTATATGTTCTTGTCCAACAATGTCTTTAAAAGTTGTAGGTCTAAATCTTCTATATAAAGCTGTATATTCCATATTATTACCCTTTCCGCCTAAGCTAAAAGGCTTTAATTTATTTAATCCTCATACCCTATTTATTTGGTAGGTACAAAGCATTTCTATTTTAAATAAAGGTATAAAAACCTTTCTTCATAGAGGATACTCCCACATAAAAGAATCTACTTATTGCTGCTACCTTCCGGTCCTGACAAGATTCATAGCCTTTTATTGAGAATATCCTCTATAAAGAAACATTCTCATACCCTTATGCATTATATATTATTTTAAAAATAATATCAAGTATCTATTATCAAAATTTTCCGATACTTCTTGACACTAATTTATCAAATTTTTGAATAGGATATGACCATAATTTAAAAGATTTTCAAACTGTCATCAAACTAAAAAATTGTAAAGTCTATTGTATCGTCTCTCTTTTAAATACAATATTTGAACAATTCTTCTCGTCAAGCTGTGATGTGCCTTCTGTTAATATATCTCCAACTGGCAATTCTAAATTAACTCTTCCTCTATATGTTGCAATATTTGTGTCTATTACAATATCAAATGAAATACTATATTTTAAATCTTCAATAGACACACCCGTTTTATTAATCAAAGTGCCATTATGTGCTATTTCTGCATCATCATTTGAAATATATTCTCCAACCTCTGTATTTGCAGCTCTAAAAAGTACGTTTCCCCCTTGGCTAGATACTTCTAAAGTCTTAGTATTACTGTTTTTTGCTCCATTATATGTAAGAACTCTATTTATTAAATATTCATCATCAAAAGTAAATAACCCTCCATCTGTACTATTTGGCATATATATTCTAGTATTACCTACCTGTGGTTCAGTGAATGAAAAGTTTTCTAAACTTATACTCTCAATATATGCATTTTTATTATAATTTTCATTTTTTTCAATATGCAAATAAATATCGTTATATTGCATAATATCCAAATTCCATTTATAATTTTGGGGATTCTCGGACTTGGTAATCCCTTCTGCACTACTTACAACAATTATTTCTGATAAATTAAATGGCATATTGGTTTCGCCTTCCTGGCTATACTTGAGCATTATAGTTATCGCTACACCAAATGTAACAATAATTATTGCAAGAGTTACAGCCAATTTTAACTTTTCTTTTTTATCTTTTTCCATTATATAAATTTCATCCTTTCGCTATTACATGATTGTAAAACAATTTGTATTATTCAAATTATTTAAATTATACATCCTTATTATTAAATTGCTATTTTAATAATGGCGAAGAGAGTGGGATTCGAACCCACGAGCCACTAGATGTGACCACCTGCTTTCGAGGCAGTTCCGTTATGACCACTTCGGTATCTCTTCAGATTATGGCATAAAAAACATGTTATTATATGAATCATAGGAATGTAGACTATTTATTGCCTTTTATTATGCGAAGATTTTTAAAAAAATCTTTTAGAATTTTCTCACATTCTACCTGGCAAATACCATACTCTACATTAACTTTATGATTAAATTTAAAATCTTCTAACAGGTTTAAAACCGATCCACAAGCTCCAGTCTTTTCATCCATAGCTCCAATATATACTTTATGAATTCTAGACTGGATTAGTGCTCCAGCACACATGCTGCATGGCTCTAATGTCACATACATATCACAATCATATAATCTCCATGATTTTAATTTTTTTGCTGCTCTTTGTATCGCCAATATCTCTGCATGTTTTGTGCTATCTTGCATTTTTTCTTTCTCATTATACGCTTTGGCTATCACTTTACCATCCTTAACAATAATAGCACCTACTGGAATCTCTAATTCATCATATGCCTTTTGTGCTTCTTTTAATGCTAACTTCATATAATCTTCTTTTTCCACTATGCCAACCCTTTCTAAAGGAAATATTTATCTTCAAATCAAGGCATTTTCAAACCTATAAAAGACATAACTTATAATAACATATATTTAATATTGTTGCAAGTTAACAAAATATAAAAAGAAAAAATTTATGTGCCATATACTAATTGAAGTTTCAACACATAAACTTTCTTTAAAGCTTATTTATCTTTCTTTGTAAGCCAATTTTTTCCGATCTCAAGTGAATAAATCTACAAAATAAAAAGCTTTCCAAATAAATTCCCAACTAAAAAAATACTCAAACCGCTTAAACATAAAGCATATTAAAAATATGCCTTTATGCTCAAACAGTTAGAGCATTATCTGCGAAATCACATGCAAAGTCCTCTAAAAGAGTAAAACTTTCCGTACCCATAACAAGTGCATCTAAAAGTTTATTAATCTTATCCTCACTATTTGTTATATTTTCAGCGACACGATTCTTTAACTCAGAATTAACATTTGACTCTATTTGAATGCCAAATTTTTCTCCTTTAATCTTGTAAATTTTTACTTCATCTCTTTCGTTTTCTTTTGCAACTGTTACAGTTGCGAATAATGATTTCTCCATTGTTTTTCTCATTCCCTCTTTCTTTAAAATTCGTTTGTTATACAAAGCCTTAAAAATCAATAAAATTGTACCTGATTATCATAAACATTCCTAGCTACAGTGACTATGAAAAATTTTAACGTTGGTTTCTCATCCATAAAAAATTTAAAATATTCATATATAACGTCTGGCGGAGTATTCGAATACATCAAATCAACTAATTTACTAAGTGACCATTGTACATTAGCCGGCTTGGTCATATACATCTTAGCTATAGGTTCATAAATATTTTTATTAAAGTTTTTTATAGAAGTAGGATCTTTAACAACCAAGTGGATAGCCTCTATCAAATATTGGTACGATATTGAAGAACGCCTAAACTTAAAATGGTTAAGTTCCACAATAATTGCATCAATAATTTTCCTATCTTTTACTTGCATCCGCACTTTTATTAGTAAGACCTTTTTAATTCCAAAAGTTTCCTACTAATTCCAGTTTTTTCTACTTCTGTATTAAAACTCTATAAAAAGTAGTAAAAAATTGCTGTAGTTTTTTTGAAGAATTACTATTACACTTCGGTTCTGACCGGAATGTATGGTAATATAAAAAATAGGAGAGAGTACAAACAAGTCCGCAAACAACTCATGAGCTAATGAAAGGATGATATTCTTATGAAAAAGTTTCTGGCCTTGTTCATGACTTTTATCATGGTCTTCTGCTTCAGCGTCTCTGCTGTTGCTGCTGAACCTGAAAAGGTCAATGACGAACTTTCCTTGGTTTCTGAGGAAACCGTTGTGAGCGAGTCTGTTTCCGAACAGGCTGAGCCGCGGGCGAGTGTAGGCGATGTGATTGCCGGTGGCTCCACTACCATTTATAATGGTAATGGAATATTAAGAATAACTTTACCCAGTGGCAATTTTTGGGCTGACATTGTAGCTCAAATTGATTATACTAGCCAAAACGGAATAGTCTCCTGTAGCGTTTTAACCCCTGACGGAACCACCATAAGTTTGGGAAATATTGTAGGAAGTGGTAGTAGAACCAACGCTTATGAGGTATTCTATGCTTCCGCTGGAACATATTCGTTCTATTTTTCTTCTACGATTACTTCTCCATATGATGTTTCTGCATTCATTTACGATTAACTAATTGATGTTTCTCTCCTATTTCAGGCATTTTCAATGATAATGCCTGTTTTTAATCTTCACTTAAATTATTGCTATTTAACTCAATACTATATGTTATGGTAGTAGCTATATCATTTTGTTCTTCATATGTATATACTAAGATTGGTACTAACTTATTTTTATCTAATATATAAAGATTTTGATCAAAGTTTATAGTAATAGTTGTTTCATATTCATTTATATCAATATTTTTATTTAAATTTATAGTTTTGGATAGTACATCACTAATTTTTTTCTTCTTAATATTCTCTGGAAACTTCGAATACATTTGCGCTCCTTTATCAAAATCCTTATTTATCATTAGATACTCTACTAAGTCAATATTAGTTTTCTGATTATTCTCATCAATTGAATAGCCTATCTGATTATTAAAGTCAATCATAATTTGTTTTTCATAATTTTCAGGATTATGATAAATTACAATATTTGTTTGTAACATTCCATGATTATACCAAGTTTCCTCTTTCTCAGTAACCTTATTATCCTCATACGTCGTAATCACATAATGATAATTATCCAAATTAGCATACTTTTGTATTCCATTAACAATCGTTAATAATAAAATAAACTTACCTATTACGCTAATAAGATATATTAACACTACTGCAATAATCATATACTTAATAACTTGAATGACATTTTCCTTTTTCTCTTCTTTTTCAACGTCAAGTTTTGCAGCTCTGTCTGGCAATTCGTTATCAAGTAATTCATCAATACCTATTGAAAATATGTTACTTATACTTTTAACATTATCAATATCAGGTTTACTCGTTCCATTTTCCCATTTAGAAATTGCTTGCCTAGATATATGTAGTTTGTCCGCTAACTTGTCTTGCGACCATCCTTTCTGTTTTCTCAAATTTTCTAAATTACTTCCGAAACTCATTTCACTTTCCTCTCCTATAAATCACCTCCTGCTTTGTATAACGAGAAAATTATAATAAATAGCATCACCCAATTCTACATATTAAAGTTGTCAATTGTGCTACTCAGTGATTTATACATATATTTTTACCTATAATTCTACATTAGTTGCGATATTTTACTATTTATAATAATTTAGGTTTTCAGCTTTATTTCAAGCTTGCATAAATATTATCACAATGAAATTTAAGAAGTACATGTAATATCGTTATAATTGGAAAATTGTTTATATTTTTCCAAAAAATTCTATATTTTTACATTACATAATTAGATTATTGTTAACCTTAAGCTTATCTTTTCGTTTTATTTATCCACGTTCCTTTAAATTTTATTTTTTAGAATATTTACATAATTTGGTATAATATAAAAAAATAAAAAGCACATTTTTTATTTGTACTTTTTCCTATTTTTTATTTGTGGTGTTCCCGGGCAGATTCGAACTGCCGATCTCTCGCTTAGGAGGCGATTGCTCTATCCAACTGAGCTACGGAAACATTTGACTATATTAGTATAGCACACATTTTAAATTATTTCCACATATTTTTTAACTATTTTACTTCTTTCCAGCCATTTATATTTGCTCTTTTTATTGCACCAATTAAATTAGCACGTGAATGCTTATATTGTAGTTCAAAACTTTTTAATAATTCAGTCGCATATTCTCTTTTTGATACTCCATCCATAGGGCAAACTTTAGGCATTATTGCTATATTATTCTTTTTTACAAAACTTCTTGTCATTTTTTCTGGAGTATATATTAAAGGTCTTATTAAAGTCATTTCTGACCTGTCCATATAACTCATTGGAGCAAAAGTAGATAAATTTCCTGCATATATCATATTTAATAAGAAGGTTTCTAATACATCATCTTCATTATGACCTAGTGCTATTTTATTGCATCCATATTCTTTTGCAACTGAGTTTAATATTCCTCTACGTAAATTTGCACATAATGAACAAGGATTTTTTTCCTTTCGTACGTCAAAAACTATTGCTTTAATATCACTTGGAGCTATAACCAATTCTACTCCTACATTTTTTGCAATATTTTCAAGTATTTCTGTATTAAATCCGTCAAATCCAGGATTTACTGTTATTGCAATCAGATCAAACTTTTTAGGATAAAATATCTGTAAATTTTTAAGTGCATACAATAAGGTAACAGAATCTTTACCACCAGAAAGGGCGACTGCTATTTTATCGCCCTCTTCTATCATATTATAATCTTCAATTGCTTTTCTCATTTTACTAAGTATTTTTTGCATTTTTGCTTCCTTTTATTTATTTGAATATTCTTTCATTGCCTCAGTTAATTCTTCTAATTTTTGTTCTGCCTCTTCCATAGATTTGCCTTTAACACCCATATAGAATTTAATTTTTGGCTCTGTTCCTGATGGTCTTACACAACACCAGCTGTTATCATTCAAATCATAATATAATACATTTGATGTTGGTAAATCAGTCTCAAGTTTAGTTCCATCAGCTTTAACTATTGTATGTTCTTTGTAATCTCTTACTTCTAACACATCATAGCTTCCTAATTTCTTAGGAGGATTTTTTCTCATTTTTTCCATCATGGCTTTAATTTGTTCAGCACCGTCAGCACCTTTTAGTGTGATTGATACTTGACCTTCTTTATAGAAACCATATTTTTTATAGATGTTAATCATTTGCTCCCATAAAGTTATTCCTTTGCTCTTATAATAAGCTGTTGCTTCACATAGTGCCATAACTGCAGATATTCCGTCTTTATCTCTTGCATGTGGACTTATTAAGCATCCATAGCTTTCTTCAAATCCAAATTGATATGAATAGTTATTATTATTTTCTTCAAATTGTCTTATTTTTTCGCCTATCCATTTGAAACCTGTTAATGTTTCAAACATTGTTAAGCCATATTCTTTAGCTAAATCTTTTGTCATATTTGAAGAAACTATTGTTGTTATAATAGCTCCATTAGTTGGAAGTAATCCTTTTTCCTTCTTTTGAGATAATTCATACTCTGCAATAAGAATAGCTGACATATTACCTGTATATGGTACATATTCGCCATTTTCATCTTTTGAATATACACCTAGTCTATCTGAATCAGGGTCTGTTGCTAAAACTACATCTGCATCTACTTTTTCTGCAAGTTCTAGCGCTAACTTAAATGCTTTTTTATCTTCTGGGTTTGGATAACTTACAGTTGGAAAGTCTCCATCTGGCTTTTCTTGCTCAGGTACTACATATACGTGAGTAAATCCTAATTCTTTAAGAACTCTTTGTACTGGTACATTTCCAGCTCCATGAAGAGGAGTATATACTATTGTAACATTATCTTGTTCTTTTTTAATAACATCTGGATTCAATACTAAACTCTTTAAAGTATTAACAAAGTCATCATCAACTTCTTTTCCTATTTGTACATATAAACCTTTTTCTACCGCTTCTTTTTTATCCATTGTTTTAATAGTAGAAAAATCTGTAATAGCGTTTACTTCATCAATTATTTGTTTATCTTTTGGTGGAACTATTTGAGCTCCATCATCCCAGTAAACTTTATATCCATTATATTCAGGTGGATTGTGGCTTGCTGTTATCATAACGCCTGCTGTACAACCTAATTTTCTAACTGTAAAAGATAATTCTGGCACTGGTCTTAAAGATTCAAATACATATGTTTTTATTCCATTTGCATTTAAGCATAAAGCTGTCTCTTCGCTAAATTCTTTTGACATATGTCTTGAATCATATGCTATTGCAACACCTTTATTTTGCGTGCCTTCTTTTAATATAAAGTTGGCCAAGCCTTGTGTTGCTTTTCCTACTGTGTATTTATTCATTCTATTTGTTCCAGCTCCGATTACACCTCTTAAGCCTGCTGTTCCAAATTCTAAGTCTTTATAAAATCTATCCTCAATTTCTTTATCATTTCCTTTTATTTCTTCTAGTTCTTTTTTAGTATTTTCATCAAAGCATGGATCATTTAACCATTTTTCATATTTAACTAAATATTCTTCCATTTTAATTTCATTCCTTTCTGAAGGCTTAAATATAATTGAAAAATTATCTTATTTCTCAACTATTCTTCCTTCTAAGCCAATAAATGGCTAATTCTATTATTTTCATTTGTAGTATAGAGCGATCGCCTCCTAAGCGATAAATCTATCCTCCATAAAGGCACAAGAAAGAAAATAAGTTTTCACCTATTTTCTTTCCCATATTAATTATTTCTTATTATGAAAATCTGTGTATAATTTTCTAGCTGTTTCTGGGCTATCTACACCTTCTGCATTCTTAACAGGTGCAAATTCATCCTCTCTTTTTACTCTTAATATAGCCATATCATCTAGGCTTTCAAAAGCATCAAATAAGAAAGATTCGAATTTGTATGCATTAGGGCTATCAGGTGAAACAACATTTCCATCTTTATCTAAATATTTAGCTTTTTTGAAAGCTACGTGATATGGTAAATCCATTTTACTTATTTTTTCAATAGCTTTTATATTGAATAAATTACATAAAATATGTGATTCGCCATATTTTAATTCTCCATCTGGTGTCGTTTCAGCTGCCATTTCCTCAGAAATTTCGCTATATTCTATAACACTTGGTTTACCATTCTTTTTACAGAATACACCAACTTTTTCCTTTGGTCCTGCTTTAACAATACTTTTTCCTGCAGCTAGCACATGTTTTTCTTCTGCTAAACCAATTAAAACAGCGTCAACCATGTTTACTAAAACATTGTCAACTCCACCTATAAATACCCATTCAATTCCTCTAGATTTCATGTCATAAATAACACCATCTTTTAGCATTGATTGGAATATTCCACCATGTCCATCTGCTGCTTCTTTTATTTTTCCTTCTTCATTTAAAAGCACTTTTCCGTCTGTGCTAAGCATAGGTAATTTGCCTTGTTTGAAGAATGTTACTACACTTTCTGGATATCCAAAGAAATTGTGTTCTTTGAAAAAATTAACTGTTGCTTCGTTATTTTCTTCACTTGTCATTATATACCAAGGAATATCTACTCCATATTTTTTTCTTGCTTCGTTTAGTGTGTCTGTAAGAATTTCAAATATAGATTTGTGTGAGTCCAATCCTAAGTCATAAGTTCCTTTTGGTCCTGTATGTCCTAGTCTAGTTCCTTGTCCACCAGCCATTGTAACTACAGCTAGTTTACCTTCTTTGATTTTTTCTGAACCAATTTTTTCATATTTTGCATACTCTTCTTTAGATAATTTAGATTTGTCTACAAAATCAATTGGTTCAATTTTTGACTCTGAAAAGTCTTTTGCTTTTTTGCTTGCTTCGTATAATTTTTCAATTTGTGCGAAGTCAATTGTAAGAAGATCATTTAAAAACTCTTCTTTTTCTTTTTCGCCTGGTTGCCTATTATATCCTTGTAATAGTTGCTCCTGGCCATACTTTTTAAGTATTTGTTCAACTTGCTTTAATTTTTCGTCCATTTTAATTCTCCTTTGCCATATTTTATTTAGGCTTCGGCCACGGTAGACACTTCATGCCATTACAACTAAAAATGTAAATTTTTAGATACAATATAATATATAACATTAAAGTAAATTAGTCAATTAGTTTTTTGTGGAATTTTGATGGTCAATTACTTTTTCCATATTTTTTTAAAAAGTGTGGAGCTATATAAATATAGCTCCACATTCTACTCAATTACCTTTTCACCAGTAGTGTATAAAATTTTATCACTCCCCTTAATAATGTCTTTCATAAAATTTCTTTGCTGGTCAAAATCATAGCAATTAATAATTTTAGCTTTAACATTTTTCATGTATTTAAGCTCTTCTTTAATATAACTATTCGCCTCCCTTAAATATAGATTACTTCCTCTAAGTATAAATACTAAGTTTTTGCTTTGGTTGATATATGTATTTTGAATATCATTATTTGCATTAAAATTAATTTTATTTTTTATATGATGCTTTGCTCTTGATTCTACCATTTTCATTTCTTCATTAATTCCATCTTCAAAAAATGTAATAATTTCCTTTCTAGTATTTTTTCTTAAGTATTCATATAGTACAACACTTAGATGATACTTACTTGCATAAAAATTGCATACGTTTTCTATCTTCATAAATGTCCCCCTTCTTTATGTGGTAGATTTTACCATTTTATTACAAATGTGTCAAGAATATTACAAAAAAATCGTTCGTCAAAATTCGACAAAATAATTAATTTATTCCATTTATGTATATTTTAAAAATATTAGGTAATAATTTTATTAAATAGAAAATCAAGGTAACCAATTTTTTGTTAATGAAATTTAGCTTTTAAAATATTTAATCAAATAGTCTTGATTTTGAAAGGATAGTGATTTATATGAAAAAATATTTACTTTTATTAATTGTATCAGTTGCCTTTTTATTACTTTCTGCATATTCTTATGTTAATGCTGTAAGTAATAATTTAGCTGATAATGTATTTAGATTACACGTAATTGCCAATAGTGATAGTGAAGAAGATCAAAATTTAAAATACAAAGTTCGCGATAGTCTTATAGGATATATGAATACTTTAACAAATGATATGAATACTAAAGATGAAGTTATTGAAATTGCACATGAACACATTGATGATTTCAAAAAAATTGCTCAAAATGTTGTAAAAGAAAATGGATATAATTATGAAGTTAATGTAGAGATAGGTAACTTTTCATTTCCTACCAAAACTTATGGAGATATTAGTTTTCCTTCTGGATTTTATGATGCATTAAAAGTCGAAATTGGTAAAGCAGAAGGTCAAAACTGGTGGTGTGTAATGTTTCCTCCTTTATGTTTTGTAGATGTATCATCTGGTGTCGTTCCAGAAGAGTCCAAAGAAAATTTAGAAGAAAATTTAGGAGATGAAGAATATAGCATAATTTCTGATAGTGAAGAAAATGGACTTACTAGTATTAAATTTAAAATTATTGAATTTTTTGAAAATATAGGTACAAAACTGGCAAATAACTAATAGTTACAATTCATAGATTTTAACAAAATAGACAAGTTGAAAAGTTATTTATAAGCCCTTGTAAAAAATGCAATTATGTGTTATAAAATATATGATTTAAAAAGACACAAAAATTGGGGGAATTAAATTTTGGATAAATTTGTAATAAAAGGAAAAACTAAATTAAAAGGTGAAGTAGAAATTAGTGGTGCCAAAAATGCTGCTGTAGCCATTTTGCCGGCAACATTATTAATAGATGGTATAACAACACTTGAAAATGTTCCAAATATAAGTGATGTTAAAATTATATGTGATATATTAAATGAACTTGGTGCAAAAGTTACATGGACAAGCGAGCATTCCTTAACTGTTGATGCTCGAAATTTAAATTGTACAAATGCACCATTAGAAAAAACAAGTAAATTTAGAGCCTCTTATTATTTAATAGGCTCTCTTCTTGGTAGATGTGGTGGAGCTCAAGTAGGTCTTCCAGGAGGTTGTAATTTAGGAGCAAGACCAATTGATCAACATATAAAAGGTTTTGAAGCATTAGGTGCAGTTGTTGATGTAAGCCAAGGTAAAATAACTGCAAAAGCAAAAAAATTGACAGGTACTTCAATATATTTTGACGTAGTTTCTGTTGGAGCAACTATTAATTTAATTTTAGCTTCTGTCCTTGCAAAAGGAACTACAATATTAGATAATGTTGCAAAAGAACCACATATTGTTGACGTAGCCAACTTTTTAAATGCTGCCGGTGCAGATATTCGTGGTGCAGGAACAGACACCATAAAAATAAACGGTGTAAAAAGTCTTAGAGAAAATTGTAATTACTCAATAGTTCCTGATCAAATTGAAACAGGTACTTTTATGCTTGCTGCAGTAGCTTCAAGAGGGGATATTCTTATAAAGAACTGTATTCCTGAGCATATGGATTCATTGACTGCAAAAATTCTTGAAATGGGAGCAACTGTTGAAGATTTAGGAGATAGTTTAAGAGTTTCTTGTAACAAAAGATCTCGTTCAGCCAATATAAAAACTTTACCATATCCAGGATTTCCAACAGACCTGCAACCACAGATGGGTGTTGCTTTATCTGTTGCATCAGGAACAAGTATAATAAATGAAAGCATATGGGAATCAAGATTTCAATATACTAATGAATTAAACAAAATGGGGGCAAAAATAACTGCTCAAGGCAAAACTGCTATTTTTGAAGGAGTAGAAAGTTTAAAAGGTGCTCCTATATATGCAACAGACCTACGTGCAGGTGCCGCACTATTAATTGCTGGAATTATAGCAAATGGCACAACAGAATTATATAATATTCATTACATAGATAGAGGTTATGAACATATAGAAGATAAATTTAGAAGCTTAGGTGCTAATATACAAAGAATAACAGAAGAATGAGGAATAACAAATGTTTAATTTTTGTAATTTATATAGTGGCAGTTCTGGTAACTGCTCTTTTGTTGGAACAGACAACGTAAATGTGTTAATAGATTGTGGAGAAAGTCAAAAGAAAATAAATACAGGCTTAGAAAGCATAGGAAAAGACTTATCTCAAATAGATGCAATAATAGTTACACATGAACATAGCGATCATGTAAAAACATTAGGAGCAATATCTAAAAAATATAATATTCCGGTATATGCAAATCAAAAAACTTTTGATAATATGCCAGATCAAACTAATTTAATAGACGAAAAAAATAAAAAGGTATTTAATACTGATGATCATTTTGAAATAGGAGATTTAGATATTCACCCTTTTCATATCCCACATGATGCAGCAGAACCTTGTGGATATAATATATTTAATAATGATAAAAAAGTTAGTGTTGCCACTGACATAGGCCATATGGAAAATAATATAATAAAAAGATTAGAAGGAAGTAATTTTTTATTATTAGAGTCAAATTATGAGCCTTCAATATTAAAATATTCAAGATACCCATATTATTTAAAACAAAGAATAGCTGGACCAAATGGACATTTATCTAATCAAGAAGCTAGCGATACAATAATTAAATTAATTTCTAGTGGCGTGAATAATATAATGTTAGGTCATTTAAGTAAAGAAAATAATTTTCCAGAGCTTGCCTATAAAACAGTAATGGAAGAAATAATTAATAATAAAATAAATAAAGAATTATCTTTATGTGTTGCTAGCAGATTAAAACCAAGTAATATAATTAATTTATGATTTTATTAAATAAAAAAATAAGCTTAATATTTTTATTAAGTTTATTTTTTTATCTTTAATAATTTAATTATATATTACTTAATTAATCATTTATTTAATTAATTATTTATTTAATTATTTTTATTATTTATTTATTTTATTATTTATTTATTTTATTATTTATTTATTTATTTTTATTATTTATTTATTTTTATTATTTATTAATTTTATTATTTATATTATAATTATTTTATTATTTTAATTATTTTTCCATTTTTATTTTAACCAAAAATATAAATATTTATTTATAAAATGTATTTATATTTTTTTATTTAGATTAAATTTTTTTAAAATATTTTTTGTCAATTTGATATAAATATAATTTTAAAAGAAAAAAATATTTTATAACTAATAAATCTATTTTAAATAATTTTTTCATATTTTTAGAAAACTAAATCTATTTAAATAGTTTGTCATTTTAACAATTGTATACAATCTATTTATCAAAACGCTAAAGCCTTAAATTTTCATTTTACTTTTCAGTACCAAAATCCACCATTTTTCCCTTTTAAATATAATTATAATCTATTACTAGTTCCTCAAGCAAAAGTCTAATTATTTTCGTTAAAATTTTTCTATAAAACCAATGCTTTAAAATGCAAAAATAGTTTTTTAATATTCCAAAAGAAATTAATTTTCAAAAAATATTGCCTTTTTGTCAATCGAATCGAATCATTTTTTTGTTCATTTAGTATCCGTTTTTTCCTTTTTTTCGACTTTTTTGTGTTAAATTTACGTTTTTTTATACTTTTTTTGCTATATTTTGTTATCCAAAAAGACAAGTATTTTTAAGTAAGCTATCTATCGTCAAAGTAGAATGAATATTTATAAAAATTATGTATACTGTTATTTTTTAAAATCTTTGCTTATACTTTTTTAATATTTTAAAAGAAAACGCAATATTCCTTAGTAATTTTCACAACCCAATCATCTTACTGTATTACTTTTTTATTAAAAATTTCATAAAATAAACAGCAATGATTTAAAAATTTTACATTTTTATTATTTGTCATTTTGTAAAATATTTTTAATTTATTTACAACTTTATAATTTATATAACTTTTTAATAGTTTTTCCATAAATTTTACTTTTAAATTGTAAAACCAATCATATTATTTTATGTTTACTTCATTTTCTTTTTAATTTTGTAACTTATCCTTGTATAAATTATTTTAAATAAATTGTATATATTTTTATCCTCTTATATTTTAATTTATATTTAATTTCTATTTATTCTCTATTTATTTTAATTAATTATTTATTTTTATTATCATTTTTTTATTTATTCTATTATTTTTTATATTTTCTATTTATTTTTTAATTAATTAATTTATTTATTTATTTTATTTTTTCTATTTATCCTTTATTTTTATTTTTTATTTACTATTTTTTTATTTATTTTATATTTATTATTTATTTTTTTAATCTATTTTATTTATTTTTTTAATTTATTTTTTATTTTATTTATTTTTTATTTTTTTATTTATTTTTTAATTTATTTTCTATTTTATTTATTTTTTACTTTATTTTTATTTTCTATTTTATTTATTTATTTTTTAATTTTTTTATTTTATATTTATTTTATTTCTTACATAAATAATAAAATTAATTAACTTATATATAAAATCTAAATTAAATATATTTAATTTATCTAAAATAACTACTAAAATACATTTAATTTAGTTTTGTCAATTTGATACATTTTCAAATTACATTATAAAATTTTTCTCTCTTTTAAAAATCTTAATTGCATATTTATTTTCCATTTTTTGCATTTTTATATAGCAATTGAATATTGTCAATTAAACAATGTTTTTATATTTTAGCCTAATTTAATATTAAAAATATGCTAAAAATTTTATAATTTATAATCCGATAACCATACACATTATTTAATTTGGCTTTTTCTAGTTTTTTCTTTATTCCTTAGCCTTATAGCCAGCTTTAAAATGTTTATTTATGATAAATTTTAAAAGGTTTTTAACAATATTTTTTAATTATTCAGCTTAATTTAATTATGTAGAATATTTTTATTTTGTTTTTTTGTCAAACATTTTTTCTACTATTTTTTACATATTTTTATTAAAATGTAATTTTATTTAACTTTTTTGACATTTTGCCCTAAATGTTTTACGATATTAAGCTAAAATGTATTCATCAAAAAGACAAACAATTTATCATTCTGAGCTTAAACCTATCTATACTTTATATTTATCTCATTATTATGTCTACAATTTTTTAATATATTATTTTTTTCTTCATTTTGTTGTAATCCTTTAATTCCTTAGGTTATAGCAATATATTTATAAGTTTTTTGTCGATTTTGAAGTTAATTAAATACACATACTACTTTAATTATATTGTACAATTATATTTAATACAGTTTTGTCAATTTGTAAAACAGATATCTTTTGTATATTACTTTTTATTTTTTCTAATAGTTTATATATCTTTCTCATTAATCGTCAATAAATATTACGTTAATCTATTTTTTAATTATATTTAAATTAAAAATTTTCATTCATCTACCTCCTAAATATTTCATTTTAATTTTTAATTTATTTTATTTATTATTTTATTTTTATTTATTTTATTTATTATTTTATTTTTATTTATTTTATTTATTATTTTATTTTTATTTATTTTATTTTTATTTATTTATTTTTATTTATTTATTTTTATTTATTTATTTTTAATTTATTTATTATATTTTTATTTATTTATTTTTATTTATTTTTATTTATTTATTTTTAATTTATTTATTTTATTTATTTTTATTTATTTATTTTTATTTATTTATTTTTAATTTATTTATTTTTAATTTATTTTTATTTATTTATTTTATTTTTAATTTAATTAATTTTTAAAATTAAAAAATAAAATTGCAGAAATTGTACTAGCTAAATCTGCGAGCAAAGCAGGAATTACAACTTTTCTTCCATCTTTAACTTTTACACTACTCATATATAAAGCTATTACATAAAAAGTAGTTTCAGATGATCCCATAATTGTTGCAGCAATTCTTCCTATATTACTATCTACGCCAAAATGAGCCATTATTTCTGTAGCAATTGCCATTGAACCACTACCTGAAATAGGTTTAATAATTGCTAATGGCAATATTTCACTAGGTATACTAAATATTTTTGTTACATTAGAAATTATATTACATATAAAGTCAATTAATCCTGAACTTCTTAGCATATATATAGCTAAAAAAATTCCTATTAAAGTAGGAAATAATTTTAATACGACTTTTATACCATCTTTTGCTCCATTAATAAATAAATCATATACATTCTTTTTTTCTTTTAACCCAACAATTAATATTATTGAGATAATGGTAGGAATAATCATTGCTGAAATGCATGTCATTTATTTTTACTCCTTTTTATTAAAATTTTAGTAGATATCACCCCAACTACTGTTCCTATTATTGTTGCAAACCATATTGGAATAATTATATCAGCAGGATTTTGTGCATTTAAAGAAGTTCTTATTGCAATTACTGTTGTTGGTATGAGCTCTATTGATGTAGTATTTAAAACAATTAACATTAACATAGAATTACTTAATTTTTGTTTATTCTTATTTTTTTCTTGTAGGCTCTCCATAGCCTTAATTCCTGCTGGAGTTGATGCATTTCCTAATCCTAATATATTTGAAATTGTATTCATTGATATATTTTCCATTGCTTCTTCATTATTTTTGCTCTCTGGAAAAAGCCAATTTAATACTGGTCTTAGCATTATTATTATTTTTTTCATTATTGATGTATTTTTTACTATTTCCATCAAACCACACCATAAACACATCGTACCAACTAGAGTCATAGAAAGAGTGATAACTTCTTCAAGAGATTTAAAAATTGAACTATTTAGATTTTGTACATTTCCACTAAAAATTGCATATATAAAAGAAGCCAATATTAGAATAGGCCAAATATAATTTAACATTTTTTATCCTCTCATAAAAATAATGCTGCTCTTTCCAAATATATTCAATTATTTTTAAAATTATACTAGCTTTTTTCCAAAATTTATGTTATAATATTTACGAATTTTTAAAAGATTGGGAGGAAAAATATGAAATCAACTGGAATAATTAGAAAAATTGATGAATTAGGAAGATTTGTAATACCAATGGAAATGAGAAACAAACTAGATATTTCTAGCAACGACCCACTAGAAATATATGTAGAAGGAACAACAATTATGCTTAGAAAATACGAACCTGATTGCATATTTTGTGGAAGTTCTAAAGATGTCACTCCTTACAAAGGCAAAAACGTTTGTGCAAAATGCTTAAGTGAAATGAAAAAACTTAACTAACGAAAAACAATATATACATAAAAAAGTCTACTTCAGAAGTAGACTTTTATTTATTTTTCTATTTATTATTAATTATTCTAATTTTTTTAATTTATTTTTTTATAAATTTCTGATAAATTTCATTTTTATTTACATTTCTATCTTTAGCTATTTTTTTAATTATTTCTTTTTTATCTAAACCTTGATTCTCATAATATTTATAATGTTCTTCTAAACTTAAATTATTTAAATTATTTTCTTCTTTAATTTTAATTCCTTCAATCAATATAATAAATTCTCCCTTAGGTTCATTTTCTTTATATTTATTTATTATTTCGCTTGCCTTACCTCTAATAAATTCTTCATGTATTTTTGTAAGTTCTCTTGCTAAAACAATATTCCTATCTCCTAAATTATTTAATACATCATTTAAAGTATTTATTAATTTATGTGGAGCCTCATATATTATTGCAGTTTTTCCGTCTTTTTTTATTTCTTCAAATTTATTTTTTCTTAATTTTTTATTTAATGGTAAAAAAGCATAAAAAGAAAATTCTTTTGTATCTAGTCCAGAAGCAATAAGTGCATTTATTAAAGCACAGGCTCCCGGTATTGGAATTACTTTAATATTATTTTTTATTGCCTCTTTTACTATTTCTTCTCCTGGATCTGAAATTGCAGGAGTTCCAGCATCTGTAACAATAGCTATATTTTGCCCCTCTAATAATTTTTCTATTAATAAATCTTTTTTTATATCTTCATTATGCCTATGATAACTAATTAATTTTTTTGATATTTCGAAATGATTTAATAATTTTAATGTTTGTCTTGTATCTTCTGCTGCAATTAAATCTACTTCTTTTAAAATTCTTATGGCTCTCAATGTTATATCTTCTAAATTGCCAATTGGAGTTGCAACTAAATATAAAGTTCCTTTTCCCATTTATTTTCCCTTCTTTTCAATATTAAATTTAATTTGCATAATTATTAAAACCTTGCATAAAATAAAAATATAATTGTTGACATTTACGATTTTTAGTGTTACAATTATTTTACCAAGAGGAGAATTCCTTTGTTCGGTCGATAGCTAGATACTGATTTTATTAATTAAGCGTATGTTAAGTACGTCAGTCTAGTTGGGAAGAGGTTACTTAGGTAACCTCTTTTCTTTATGGTAAAAATATTCTATAATCAACAAAATTTATTCTTTTTGAAAATTCAATAGTATTATCAATATTATTTAAAAACAATTTTCTGACTGTTCCAGCTATAAGGTCAGATGCTTGTATTAAATAACTTTTATCTGATTTTTGATAACATACATTAACTTCTAATTCTGAATTAATTATTGGTTTATTCACATATCCATAGTTATAATTAAATATTCCGTATTTTAATTCTTCTACAATACTATCTTTTAAATTATAATATCCATTTGTCTTAGTTGTTTGCTCATCTATATTAATTACTAATTTTACTGGTATATTCGGATTAATACGTTTTTCTTTTATTAACCCCTTAACAGTCTCCTTTATAAGCATTTTTACAGCATAATCTAAAAATCTACCTCTAGACGCTGTATTACCCTTTATATTCGTATAAACTTTATTATTATTTATAATACAACATAAAATAGAATACTTTTTAATATAATTCATTAATTGTCTATTATGCTTTGGTTTTAACATATTATGCTTTAATTCTGGGCAACTATTTTTATCTTTGCAATTTATAGATTCCTTCTTGCAGTATTTACATTGAATTGATTTTACAATACTTCTATATTGAGTAATAAATTTATCCTTTTCCTTTTTTGATATGAACACTAGACCCGCATATACTGCTACATTTTCTTTATCTACAAGTTTTCCAGAATCATCTATATTAATATAAACTGTTTGGTAATTCTTTTTCTCATCTATCATCACAAATACCTCACTTATTAACTAAAT
>CALXWN010000003.1:0-31519 GCA_944392415.1 uncultured Clostridia bacterium
TTTTTGCATTCAGTCTCAAGTTCTCTTATTTTTCGCTTGCTTTTACTTTCATCTTTATATTTTTCTTCGCATTTTTCCAAAATTTTCTCTGCCTTATTTATTATATACTTTTTGTTTAAATCTCCCATAATTTTATCTCCTTTGTTTTATAATATCAAAATTGTATTATTTCCTAATTGTCCTTATCTTTATATGATTGTTAAATAATTTATTTGATAAAATTATTTCCACTAATGGCAGATTTATACATATAATTAAACTATTTTTACTTTTAAAATCTTATCTTCCATTCCTTCTATTTTTATTTGCTTGTCCAAAAGTTCTTGTGGAGCATCTTCGCTCATTCCATTGTATACTTCATTTTCACCATTCCAAACTGCAATATGCAATAATCTAAATTCTTTTATTGTCATAAATAATATTACCTCTCTTTTAAATAAATCATCTAAGATTTATATCTTATACTTTGCATTTATGTTAATTTTATTATCATCCTCTTTTGATTCAACTCCTGTTGCAACAACAGTAACAACAACTTCATCTCCTAAGTCCTCGTCTATTACTGTTCCAAATATAACATTTGCGTCAGGGCTAACTTTTTCTCCTATCAATCCTGCACTTTTATTGATATCTTCTAGGCTAATGTCTTCTCCACCTTTAATGTTGAATATAACACCTTTTGCTCCATCAATACCGGTTTCTGTCAAAGGATTATTTAATGCGTCTAAAGTTGCATCAACTATTTTATTTTCGCCTGTAGCTTTACCTATACCCATATATGAAAATCCTTGGTAACCAAGTATTGTTTGAACATCTGCAAAGTCTACATTAATGGTTCCAACTGAATTTATAATATCTGTCATTGATTGTATTCCTTGTCTTAATATGTCATCTGTCATTTTAAATGCATTTAATATTGATACATTAGTTTCTGTATTTTGCAACAATTTATCATTCGAAATAACAATAAGTGCATTTACATTTGGTTTAAGCTTGTCTATTCCAATATTAGCTCTTGATCCTCTTAATTTACCTTCAAATGAAAATGGTTTTGTTACTATTCCTATTGTTAGTATTCCTTTTTTCTTTGCTTCTTCTGCAATAACTGGTATTGCACCAGTACCAGTGCCTCCACCCATTCCAGCAGTAACAAATAAAAGATCAGTTCCTTCCAAAATTTTATCTATATCATCTATACTTTCCCTTGCTGCTTTTTCTCCAATTTCTGGATTAGCACCTGCACCTAATCCTTGTGCTATTTCTTTACCTATCTGCAATGTTTTACATCCATTTGTATTTGCTCTTTCAAGTATCCCCTTTTCAGTATTTACTAATATATATTCTACTCCATCTACGTCAGATACTATCATTTGATTTACGGCATTATTTCCGCCTCCACCAACACCTATAACCTTTATTTTTATTAAGTCCTTTGTTCTTTTTACTGGTTCGTAGTCTATCACAATTATTCCTCCTTGCACTTTTTATAGTTTGCATTTTTTTATTTTTTCAATGTACATATATTATACTATATTTGCAACATTTTTCAAGTGTTATTAGGTTTAAAATTCTATAATTCACAGCTTATTATTAATATAAGTCAGCAATATACATTTTCCACTTTTGCTATGCTAATCGTGCAAGCTTTGTCTCCACTCCTAAAATAAAAGTAAAAATAAGTTATATTGTTATCAACTACTACTGCAAAAAGCTCCAAAACATATATTGCCGACTTTTATAACAATTGACTATAAATTGTAACTATTATACTAAATTTAACTCTTTAGATTAACATTTACAACTTTCTTCTGCAAAGCAAACTATTAATCTATATAAAGATAATAGTACCCATACTGCAAAGAAGCCAAACAACCCAATTATTATTGCATATACCAAAGTTGTAGCAAGTGTTATTGATAGTGCTATTGTTGATAATATTATTGCACCAACAGTAGCTATTGCAATACATTTTCCATTCTTGCATAAACATTTTCTATTAAGCAATGATAAAACTATTGTAAAAATTGCTATTCCAAGTATTATCCAAAGAACTGGTATTATACCTGTAATAATTCCTGTAGAATATATTAGTCCTATAACAATTCCAAGTGCTAAACTAATAATAATATCAATTATACAATTACATTTACACATATAAATTCTTCCTTTCTAGAGCATAAATAGCATTTTGCTATATATCCTTCTTTTATATTATATGATATCATTTTTTATTTGTTATTTTGTTTTATAATTTATTAATCTATTTTTTCTATATCAATTCTTGCTCTAGGATAAATAATATCTTCTACTGTAATAGCTCCAAGTTGTAATGTATCTCCTTCATTTAGTGTTAAAATTACTGTACTTTTATTAGTCATTCTATTTATTACATTATCCTTTAATATAGGAGTTTCATTTTGAGTATCTTCTAAAACTGTTCCATTTACTAAAAGCACAGCATTAAAATTATAAGTACCAAAAGTTTGTCTTTCTCCATATATTTGATAAGAAATTTGATATACTCCATGTTCGTTTATATTTATTAAATCACTGCCTAGTATATGCGTCATAGCAGTTCCTATTTCAATATCATTTCTGCTAAATTTTATTGATGTTGTACCAATTGTTGTATTATCCCCTGGAACTGCAACAACTGTCAGTATGCTCTTTGAATTCATTGGATTATTACATATAAAAATAATAGTTATAATTAATATTAAAATTGATAATATTAGTGGTAATATATGTTCAATATTACATTTATGTTTCATTACACCCTCCTTTAATAAATAAAAAATATAATATATATTATGAAACCAAGCACCTAATATGTGAAACCTCCAGGTTCTTTAATGGTAAATATTGAAAATTTTATATATTTGTAATAAAATATATAAAGATTTTTAAGAAAGGATTTTTTAATTATGAACAACAAATTATATGAAGGTCAGAAGTTAAATGATTTTAGAGAACTTGTTAATTTATATAAAACAAGTTACAAAGATCTAATAGCTTTTGAATATAAAAATACTCCTGAAAGTATTGAGCATATTAAAATAACTTATGAACAATTTGCTAATGATATTGAAGCTCTAGCCTGTAAGTTAATGAAGTTAAATGCTAAAAGAATTGCTTTAATTTCAGACAACAGATATGAATGGTGTGTAAGTTATTTAGCCATTACAACTGCTGGATTAGTTGTTGTTCCACTAGATAAATCATTACCTAACAACGAACTTTTAGGTCTACTTAATCGTAGTGAAGCTGATGGCATTATCTTTAGCGATAAATATGTACAAGCAATAAAAAATTCTACCTGTAATCTTAAAATTTGTATGGATTATGATGAAGATAAAGATAGTATCTTATCTTATTCTAATTTATTAAAAGAAGGTTATACTTTAGATAAAACAAATTACAACAATTTAAAAATAGATAATAAGTCAATGAGCATTATTTTATTTACATCTGGTACAACAAGTATTGCAAAAGCTGTTATGCTTTCTCAATATGCTATTTGTATGGATTTATATGCTTTAAGTCAAATGATAGATATAAAAACTACAGATAAGTTTTTATCTTTTTTGCCTCTTCATCATACATTTGAAAGCACAACAACATTTTTATTTGGTACATCTTGTGGTATTACAATTGCTATATGTGATGGCTTAAGGTATATACAAAGTAATTTAGTTGAATACCATGTAACAGGTTTTGTATGTGTACCTCTTATGCTTGAAATTATGTACAAAAAGATTTTAAAAGAAATAAAATTACAGCACAAAACTTTTCTAGTTAAAATTATGAGAGTTTTATTTAAATATGCAAATATTGAAACCAAAAGAAAAGTTTTTAAGACTATTATAGACGGCTTAGGTGGCAATCTTCGTACTATTATTGCAGGTGGAGCCCCAATGGACAAAGAAACTATAAAAGGCTACAATGATTTTGGATTTGATGTTCATCAAGGCTATGGTTTAACAGAAACTTCTCCTGTTTTAGCTGGTGAAAATAGCTTTAACAAAAAAATTGGTTCTGTTGGCTTTCCACTTCCAACAATAGAAATAAAGATAGATAAACCTGATGAAAATGGAATTGGTGAAATAATTGCCAAAACTCCTGCTATAATGATTGGATATTATAAAAATGAAGAAGCCACAAAAGAAGTTATAAAAAATGGTTGGTTTCATACTGGAGATTTAGGATATATAGACAAAGATGGTTATATTTTCATTACTGGTAGAAAAAAGGATATGATTGTTCTTAAAAATGGCAAAAAGATTTTTCCAGAAGAAATGGAAATTCTAATAAATAAACTTCCTTATGTTACAGAAAGTATGGTATTTGGCTCTTTAGATGATTCTAAGCAAGATAGAAATACAGATATTGTAATTTGTGCTGAAATTATTTATGATGAAGAAGAATTAAAAAAAGCCTATCCTAATATTAAGGAAAGTGAATATTGTGATACTATTTGGAATGATATTAAGACAAAGGTTAATAAACAAATGCCAGCTTATAAATATATTAGAAGAATTTTAATTTCAACAGAACCTATTGTAAAAACTACTACTCAAAAAATAAAAAGAAGTGAAGAGCTTAAGAAAATTAAAAGCAAAAATAAATAATTTTACGTTGGGGACGGTCCCCAACGTAAAATTTTATCTCCCAAGTATATGTTTCCTTGTAATTTCCAAAAGCCCTAGTTTTGTAAATTCTAATACCAGTACTTTTGACCTATCTTGTTTAAAACATTCTATTATATAGTTTCTAATATCTTCTTTGTCCTTTTCGTCTTCCATATCTATATAATCAATTATAATTATTCCGCCAATGTCTCTAAGTCTTATTTGCTTTGTTATTTCTTTAGTAGCCTCCATATTTACTTTTAGTACAGTGCTTTCTAAGTTTTTATTTCCTGTAAATTTACCTGAATTTACATCTATTGCAGTTAGTGCTTCTGTTTTATCTATTGTTATAAATCCTCCACATTTAAGCCATATTTTTCTATCTAGTTTCATTTTATTTTTTACTTCAAATTTATTAAGCACATCTTTTTGAATAATAATTTTGTCCTTCATTGTTTCAAAACGTTCTGCTATTTTTTCATCATTTGTATAAACTTTTTCTAGGTTGTTTTCTGCCAAATCAGTTATTATTTTTCCAACTATTCCATCATTATCATATATTTTTACTGGAGCTAAATTCTTGTTTTTGATTTCATTTGCTCTTTGCAATAAGTTGTTCCAAAAGTTTAACAATAAATGTATTTCATTAGCTATTTCTTCTTTATTTTTGCCTTCTGACGCTGTTCTAATAATAACGCCAAACCCTTCTGGCAATTTTTCTTTTACAATAGATTTAAGCCTTTTTATTTCATCTTCATTTTGAATTTTTTGTGATATAGTTATAAAGTTTGAAAAAGGCATAAGTATAACAAATTTTCCATTTATTTTTATATCTTTTGTCACTCTTGGACCTTTTTGCTCATTACAATCTCTTTTTACTTGAACTAATATTTCATCTCCCGGTTTTACTATTTTTGCAATGTCATATTTTGATGTGTCTTCGTAAACATTACCAGTCACATTGCTAACTTTAGGTATTATATCTTTTATATGTACTAAAGCATTTTTTTCTTCTCCAATATCTATAAAAGCGGATTGCATTCCGGGAATTATATTTTTTATTTTTCCTAAATATATATTCCCCTCTAACCTTTTTTCAGTATTTTTTTCATTATATAATTCGGCAAGTTCGCCATCTTGAACCACAGCCACGACTGTATTTTCTTTTTGTTTATCTATTAAAATATTGTACATTTTTCTCTCTTTCCTAATTAAATTTATTCATCGCATTATCAATTCCATCCGTCAAAACAACAGGCACCGCTTCAGCCGCTTTTTCTATAGATGGAACAAGTTTTGCATATTCTTCATCACTTAATTTCCCTATAACATGTGAAATAAGCAAATCTTTAAATATAGGCTTGCCTGTACCAATTCTAATATGAACAAAATCCCCTGTTTTTAAATATTCTAAAACTGACTTCATTCCATTGTGAGTTCCAGCTCCACCCTTTTTTCTAAGTTTTACTACTCCTACTTCTAAGTCTATATCATCATAAATTATGATAATATTTTCATTTGGTATTTTGTAATATTCCTTGGCTTTAATCACACTTTTTCCACTTTCGTTCATATATGTTTGTGGTTTTAGTAATATTACCTTTTCACCTTCTATTTCACCTTTGCCAACTAGGCCCTCAAAATCCTTTTTGTTAACTTCAATATGGTATTTTTCACTTAATTTATTTATGACATCAAATCCCATATTGTGCCTTGTTTTACTATATTCAGGCTCCGGATTGCCTAGTCCTACTATTAAATACATTTTTCTTTTCGTTCCTTTCATCTTTTCTAAAATGTCTAGAAATATTTTTATTACAAGTCTCTTTTATGAATAAATGCTAATTAATCATTAACCCTTTTTGAAATTTCATCCAAAATTTCTTGTCTTGATTTTGTGCCTATATAATTGTATTTATTTCCTGCAAGTTTTGGATTAAACTGGCATATTGATTTATATTCGCAATAACTACATGGTGTTTTTTTATTGTTTACAGCATAATATGGCTTTAAATCAATATTACCATCTAATATTTCTTTTGAAATCTGCTTTATTAATTTGATTGTATATTTTTGCAAATTTTCAAATTCTTCTTTTGTAACTGTTTTTGAATTTTTATAATTTATTTCTCCACTGTTATTAAGCTCAACAGGAATGATTTCTGATTTTCCTGTTTGCAAGTTTTTATCCATCATTTTTATTACATTTATGTCTGCTAAAACTAAGCCATTCATTTTATAGTTCTTTTTAATAATTTGTTCGATTTCTTCTTTAGACATTTCCTTTTTTGCGCTTGCTAGTTTTGGCTCTATTAAAGAAAAGTACAATGCTCCTGCTGGCTCGGCTTCTTCTTTTTGAGTTATTGCATCTACATATGTAAGTAATTGTAGTTGTAAGCCCGCAATTACTTTATTTAGCTCAATATCTTTAGTAGAAGATTTGTAATCTATTATTCTTATATATTTTCCATTTGGTGCTTTTGCTATATCTATTCTATCTATTTTTCCTGTTATAGAAACTCTTTTTCCATCATCAAGTGTCATTTCTATTGGTGGATAAGTATTATTTCCAAACTCAAGCTCAGTCTGCATTACATCAAACTCGCTATTTTTTAAACTTTGCACTATGTATTTCATTGAGTAAAATATAACTTTTTTTAATCTTCTTACTAAATTTCTATATTTAGCAGTTGCTGTAAATATGTAATTTCTAGGCAATGATAATTTTTCTTCTATTATTTTGTCTAATATTTGCTTTAATTCTTCATCTGAAATTTCTTTTATGTTTTCATTTTTTTTGAAAAATGTATCAACTACATCGTGCATAAATGAGCCTGTGTCTACTGGCTTTATATCCATTTTCTCTTTTGAAGATAGCTTTAGTCCATATTTTAAATAATATGAAAATTCACATGATTTGTATTGTTCTAGCCTTGATACTGTTGTGTGCAATGTGTCTCCATATAATTTTTGTACATTGTGGCTGCTTATTTTTTCTGGAAGGTTTGTGTATTCTAAGCCTTCTAATGCTTTTTCTAATCTATATGAATACTTTGGATTATTTTTATACCACTGGTAAACCTCATACCAACTTCCATTCATATTATTTATGTGTGAAAGAAGTTCAGAAAAAGTAACTTCTTTTGTGTAAATGTTCATTTCAGTTTCTTGCGCTTTATCAATGCCATCAGCTTGCAAACTGCGTTCCTTACATTCCCTAGCATTATCTTTTTCAATTTTTGAATTTTCTTGAAGCTTATTTAAGTTATTATCTTCTATATATGTAATTTCTTTTAGTTTAGGAAATATCTTTCTTATCTTTGAGATAACTGTAGATTTTCTAAGTGGTTTATCATCCACATCACTAGCAGGATATGAAATGTACAATTTTTCTTCTGCAGTTGAAAATGCTTTATATATGTTAAAGTTTTCTTCATACATTTTCTCTAACGTACCTTTTGCAAGTTCTATACCTTCTTCTTTTAGATTTTCTCTATCTCTATCATTGAAAAATCCTTCTGAGCTTGGCACGCTTGGAAATACTCCGTCATTTACCCCTATAATAAATATTGCTCTTACTTTATGAGTTTTAGACCTATTTACATCTCCTACTGTAACTTTGTCCTGTGTTTGAGGTATTTGACCTATTTCTTTAACTTGTATGCCTGTTTTTAGTAGTTTTGCATATGTATCAAATGACATTTTAACATCTTTGAACAAATCTGCTATTTCATCTATTACATCAATAACTGCATTATAGCTGTCAACATTGATTGTTGGTTCTTCTGTAAATGGTTTATTAGACATTTGATTTTCTGCTACCTGGCTAATATTGTTTTTATTATTTTCACTAGTATTTTTAACTATAAATTTATATAATTCTTCACTTATTTTATCTGCTGAATTTTTTGAGCTTAGATTTTTCCTAAACTCTAAAAGTGGAGTAATTACTTCTTTTTGCTCTGTTTCAAAAGTATCTTCTTCGCCAAAATTCCATGGCTTTTCATACCATTTGCTTCCTTTTATATTCCACTTTATGCAGTAATTTTCTAATTCATACAATCTGTCTACTTTAACAATTCCTGATTTCAAATAATTAAATACCGCTTCATATGACCAGTTCTTTGCAAATATATCTAATATTGCTAAAACATATTTTACAAATATATCACTTGTAATATCCTTTTTTTCATCTATGAAAACAGGTATTTCATACTCGCTAAAAATAGCTTTGCACAAGCTTGAATAGTCTTCTAAATTTTTTGTTATTACTCCTATATCTCTATATCTGTAGCCTTCTTTTCTTACTAGTTTTGAAATTTCTCTTGCAACATTTTCTATTTCTTCATATTGGTTTTTGGCTATTGTAAGCTTTATGTTTTCTACATCTTTATTGTATGACTCATAAGGTAAGTCAAAAATATTTTTCTCTAAGTGTTTCAATTCTTCATTTTTAAATCTATATAAACTTTCTAGGTGTATTTCATTTTTTATATCTGCTATTTGTTTTAGAGTTTGAACAGTTTGTTTGTTATCATAGAAAATATCTGCCTCAGGGCTTTTAATAACTCTTAAGTCATCTGTACATACTGTTACATATATGTCTTTAGCAATTCTGTCTAAGACTTGTATAACATTGTATTCTTGCTTAGTAAATCCTGCAAACTCATCTATATAAAATAGGCAATTGTCAAATAAATGGCTACTTTCTATATTTTGCTCAAGTAGCTTTAGCAAATCATTTTCGTCAATATAATTATCTTTGAGCCTATCCTCAAACATGGAATATATTGTGTACATATCTTTTATTTTTAATTTTAAATATGTATCTTTTGTGTTGTCCATTTTTTCTTTTAACATTGATGCTGTTATGCCATGTTTTTTGAACTCAGTTATTTGAGTTAATATTAAATCTATATTTTCTAGGTTTTTGCCTAAAAAGTTAAGTTCCTTTTGAGCTTCTTCTAAAAGTGATGAAACAACCATGGCTTTTCCAGATTTACCTATGTTTTTTAGGTTACCGCCAAAAGTTTCCTGCAACACTCTATATGCCATTCTTTCAAAAGATAATACTTCTACTTTTGTTGTAGCACCTTCATCTAAAGTTTCTAAAAGCTTTTTTTCTGCTGTGAAAGAAAATTGCTCTGGTGTTATTATGTATGTTTTAGGTGCTGTTTCTAGTTCACTTTTGATTTTATTATATATATATTCACTTTTTCCACTACCGCTTCTACCATAAATAATGTTCAAAGTTTGCTTCCTTTCTATGCTGTTTCTCTTTTCCAATAAAACAAATATTGTTGAGCTAGGCCCTGCATCGCTCCAAATTTTTCATTTGCTAGCTTTTGAATTTCATTTTTTGTTACTTTATTTTCATCCTCATTTTTGATGTATAGTTCATTCATAACTCTTCTTACCCACACATCTATTGGAAATACATCAAATCTTTTTAATGTTGAAAATAATAAAATACAATCTGCTACTTTAGGACCTACTCCTGAAAGTCTTAACAATTCTTCGCGAGCTTTTTTTGTTGGCATTTTACTTAATTTATTTAGGTCTACCTCTTTATCTAAAATCATGTGAGTAGTTTCATATAGCCTTATATCTCTAAATCCTAGTCCTAAATTTCTAAAATCTTGTACACTTACATTCTTTAGCTGTTCTGGAGTTGGAAAAGTGTAATACTCTTTTCCTTCATACTCTATTTTCTCTCCATATGCTTTTGATAATCTTTCTATAATTCCTTTTATTCTTGGAATATTATTGTTTGCAGATATAATAAATGAAATTATTGTTTCCCATAAATCTTGGTTTAGTATTCTTATTCCTTTTCCATATTCCACACTTGTTTTAAGATTATCATCTATTTTAGATAATTCTTCTTTTATCTTAGAATAGTCTCTATTTAAATCAAAATAATCTGTACATATTTTTTCTATATTGCCTTCACATATGCCTTTGAATATTACTTCATCATCTTTTTTGTCCACATTTAGTACATTTTTGTGGAAAACTCCAGTGTAACTACCGTTTTCTTCTTTGTTCCATCTAAAACATTGTCCACATTCAAAAATGTCTGCTAATTCAAATGTGTCTGATTTGATTCTGTATTCCACTTTAAATCTTGTTCCTTTCTTATTGCATAATAATATTAATACGTTTCTACCACATTAATATCAAATTTACCCGGTTTCATATTTTCATCAGGCTTAACAGCTATGTCCACATCATACATTTCTTTCAATTTATTCAAATTTTCTTTTTTGTGTCCTATTACATTGTTTACTGATTCTGGATTAACTGTTATTTCAACTTCTTTAACTTTCATGTTTATTTGTTTAATTTTCTCAGCAATGCTATCATACCACATACTGTCCTCAACAAGTTGTCTGAATGCTGGATGATATGGTCCTGCTAAAACTTCACTGCCTTCTTTTTTAGGGTCAGTTATTTCATCTGTATTTTGAAGTCCTACTCTTATAACATCAATTTTCTTTTTTCTAAACATATAGATTATTTCTTTGCAACGTTCTACTGCCTGCTCTACTGTAAGTGGTGTATATTCTCCATCTTTGTATTCCTCTGCTAGTGCTGTGTCTTTTATAACTAAAACTGGATATATTCTTACCATTTTAGGTTTTAATCTAATCAAATCCTTTGCTGTATTTATTTCATCTAATTCAGTGCTTTCTGGTAAGCCTACCATCATTTGATGTCCTAATCTAAATCTATATTTTCTAATTAATTTTGATGCTTTTATTACATCTTTAAATGTATGTCCTCTCTTACTTTTTGCTAATATGTAATCATTAGATGATTGTACACCTAACTCAATTGTTTTAACTTTATATTTTTTTAGCATTTTCAATATGTGTTTATTAATATAGTCTGGTCTAGTAGAAATTCTAATACTATTTACTTTTTTAGCTTTTACATATTCATATGCTGCTTCCAACAATTCTTTTTGTATTTTCTCGCTTATTCCTGTAAAGCTACCTCCAAAGAAGGCTACTTCTACATACTTGTTGTCATCTTTGAAGTTTTTTAAATAATATTCTATTGTTTTTTTAACATCTTTAGCTGTTACATTTGTTTCTTGACCTGTTATCTTCTTTTGACTACAAAAAGTACATTCCATTGGGCATCCTAAGTTTGGTACAAAAATTGGTATAATATATTCCTTTTTCATACTATAGCCTTCCTTTCTGACTAAAAAGTCCTCACCCTATCTTTCTATTATGTTTTTCTTTTGTATTTTCAAAGCTAAAAACTAGTTAAAATCATCTAACCTCCAAGCAAGCTTTGTTACTTATGTTTTCTATATTTTCACATTAAACTTGTGTTTTTACTCTCCTAGTGCTGTTTTTGCGGCTTGCATTTCTGCTAATTTTTTGCTTTTTCCTTTTCCAACTGCTAAAACTGCTCCATTGCATTTTACTTCTGCTGTAAAAGTTTTATCATGGTCTGGTCCTTCTTCGTTTATAATTAAGTATTCTATGTGTACATCTCCGTGCTTTTGCAATTTTTCTTGAAGAACTGTTTTATAGTCCTTCATGCCTATGTGCATTGTAGCATATTGGATTGCTTCCTTTAAATTTTCTACAATAAATTTTTCTGCTTCATTTAATCCACCATCAAAATATATTGCTGCTATAACCGCTTCTACACAATCTGCCATTATAGCATTTTTTCTATTGCCTCCATTTGCTTTTTCACTTTTTCCTACTAAAATGTAATCATAAAATTTATGCTTTTTTGCCACTTCTTTTAAGCTATCTTCACATACAACTTGTGCTCTTACTTTTGTAAGTTCACCTTCTGATAAATTTTCATATGTATTGTATAAATATTTACTTGAGATAAATTCTAGTATACTATCTCCCAAAAATTCAAGCTTTTCATAGCTTTCTACATTATTTTCATTTGCATATGATGTATGTGTTAAAGCTGTTTTCAAAAGCTCTTCTTTTTTAAATTTATATCCTATACTTTTTTCTATTTCTTCTATATTCATAGTTTCCTCGATTTCTTTTATAAATCTTATTATTTTATATTTACTTTGACTTGTTTATCTGTTCTGTCACATTAATTATTTGCTTATTTTATGCGCTTTTTTAACTTTTCATATTATACTATAAAATTTACCTATTTACAATAATTAATGAAAATATATTTTTGCATTTGTTTCTGTGAACCATCGCAAGTCAATTTTTCTATGTAATGCTATTTTTTGAATATAAAAGCTTGATTTTATATAAAAATAAACAGTATAGGTCTCCCCATACTGTTTTAATTTTACGCGTAAAAAATTTATATAAATTAAGCTACGTGATCTTTTATGTAGTCAACAACATCTCCTACTGTTACAACTTTTTCAGCATCGCTATCTGGAATTTCCATATCGAATTCCTCTTCTAATGCCATGATAAGTTCAACTATGTCTAAAGAGTCTGCACCTAAATCATCTATGAAAGATGCTTCCATTGTTACAGATGTTTCAGCTACACCTAGTTGCTCAACTATAATTTTCTTTACTTTTTCTAGTATTTCTTCTGAACTCATTTAAGTTCACCTCCCCTCATTTGCGGTAAATTCATACAATTACAATAATACATTCGCTTGCAAATGTCAAGCTATTTTTCTAAAATATTTTTTTGTTGATATTTTTTCCATATTTTTGGTAATGATATTTTTGTGTTTGCTTTAAAAGCATTTCAGTTTTTTAGCGATTTCAAGCCTTATTTAGCCTCTAGCTCTGCTATATATTCTTTTATTTCGCTCATTTTTTCTTTATTTGTTTGTGATTCATATACTTCGGACAATTGGTCAACAGCCTTGTTTTTTACAAATTGTTCTGCCTGTTTTACAGTAAATTTGAATAATTTTTCATCACTACTTCCATGTGCCTTAACTACTGGCTTTTGAACTCCTAGGAATAGTGCTCCACCATATTCTTTGTAATCCATTTCTTTTGAAAATCTTTTTATTGCTGGCAAGCTTGGTATACTTCCTAGTTTAGTCCATATATTATGCATTAAACTTTCAGTTAATGACTTTTTAACTAGTTTTCCTAATCCTTCTGTTGTTTTTAAGAACACATTTCCTGTAAATCCATCTGCTATAATAGCATCTACTGTACCTAAAAAGGCTTCTCTTCCTTCCATATTTCCTATAAAGTTTATATTTAAGTCTTTAGCATATTTAGTAAGTAGCTTATATGAATTTCTTACTAGTTCATTTCCTTTTGTTTCTTCTGTTCCTATATTAAGTAGACCTATTCTTGGTGATTCTATTCCTAATGTGTTGTGCATGTATATGCTAGACATTTGAGCAAATTGTAGTAGATTTATTGGTTTGCAGTTAGTATTTGCACCGCAATCCATTAAAACCAATTTTCCATGATATGAAGGTAATATTCCAGCTAGTGCTGGCCTGTCTACACCTTTAATTCTTCCAACTAAAAGCGTAGCACCTGTTAAAAGCGCACCAGAATTACCGGCAGATATAAACACATCTCCGTCTCCTTGTTTTAACATATTAAATCCTACAACCATTGATGAGTCTTTTTTTGTTTTTATTGCTTGTGTAGGTACATCTTCCATTTCTATTGTTTCTGTTGCATTATGTATTTTTAGTCTTGGAGATATTTCTTCTATTTCTTTACCGTAAAATTCTTTTATTTTACTTCTTATAACATCCTCTTTGCCTATAAGTACAACTTCTGCTTCTACTTCATTTATTGCGCTTACTGCACCTTTTATATTGGCATCTGGAGCATTGTCTCCACCCATTGCGTCTAATAGTATTTTCATGTTTCCCCCTTATACACTTAAGTGTGTAGTTAGTTAATTAATATGCATTTATAATATAACTTATATCAAAATAAGTCAAGTTTTTTTACTTTTGGGACGGTCCTTTTCGTAAAATATTTTTTACGTTTTGGTCCGTCCACAACGTAAAAAGGCGAGCCATTTAAGGCCCGCCTTTAATTTACAATTATTATTGTAATTCAACTGTTGCGCCAGCTTCTTCAAATTTCTTTTTCATTTCTTCTGCGTCAGCTTTTGCTACGTTTTCTTTAACTGTTTTTGGAGCTCCATCAACTAAGTCTTTAGCTTCTTTTAATCCTAATCCTGTAGCGTCTCTAACTACTTTGATTACTTGGATTTTGTTTGCTCCTACTTCTTTTAATACAACATTGAAGTTGCTCTTTTCTTCAGCTGCTCCTGCTGCTGCGCCACCAGCTACTGGTGCTGCTACAGCTGCTGCAGATACTCCATATTTTTCTTCAATTTTCTTTACTAAGTCAGCTAATTCAACTACTGTTAAGCTGTCAATAGATTCTAATAATTCATCAACTTTTGCCATTTTAATTTTCCTCCTTTAAATTTTAAATTTTTTTGAAAATCTTTGATTTTCTTTTTGTAAATGTATCTAACATTTTACTTTGTGAATTGGCTTTTCACATATTTTGCAGTTTTCCTGCTAATTGTTTTTAATTTGTTTTAATTATTTAATTTTCAAATTTTATAATTAACTAATGATTAAAAATTTTGAAGATTTAAAGCATTTTTAGTTATGCTTTTACTTCTTCTGTAACTTCTGCCTTTGCTTCTTCAGCTACTGGAGCGTCACCTTCTGCTTCTTTTTTGTTCTTAACTTGGTCAAGTGCAACAGCAAGTTTTGAAATAGTTCCAAGTAAGCTTCCAGCAAGTTTTGCAAGAAGTTCTTCTCTTGATGGTAATTGAGCAAGTGTTATTAATTCTTCAACGCTTGTTACTTTTCCATCTATTATTCCACCTTTAATTTTGTAATTTTCATTTTCTTTTGAAAATTTATATATTGCTTTTAAAGGTGGTAAATAATCTTCTTTTGCTGATACTACAGCTGTTGGTCCTTCTAATACATCATCTAGTCCAGATTCATTGTTAGCATCAAGAGCTCTTTTTATTATGTTATTTTTTATAACTTTAAGTTCTCCATTAACTTCTCTAATGTTCTTTCTTAATTTTGTATCAGCTTCAACAGTTGTTCCTCTGTAATCCACTAAAAGTACTAGCTTTGCATCTTTAATATGGTCTGCTAATTCTTTTACTTTTGCTTCTTTCATTGCTATAACGTCTTTGTTTGCCATTTTAGTTTTCACCTCCTAAAAATTTGCTTTTGCAAATGTTTTGCTAATATTTTTTATTAGCACTTTTTACATTATATATGTGTATAATGAAAAATCAACCTATATAGCCTTTTTTGAGACTAATAGGTTGAACTCACATTCTCCTTATCAGCCTCGGTAGGACTTAACTTTACGCCTACTGTCTATGGCTATTATAAATTATTTTTGGTCTATATACAAACCAGGTCCCATTGTTGGGGCAATAGAAACACTCTTAATGTATTGTCCTTTAGCTGCTGCTGGTTTAGCTTTTATAATTGCAGCCATGATTACATCATAGTTTTCTAATAATTTGTCTGCACCAAATGAAACTTTTCCAAATCCTAAATGGATAATGTTACTTTTATCTAATCTGTATTCAACTTTACCAGATTTGATTTCATTAACTGCTTTTGTAACATCCATTGTTACTGTTCCTGATTTTGGGTTAGGCATTAATCCTTTTGGTCCTAATACTTTACCAAGACGTCCTACAACACCCATCATATCTGGAGTTGCAACTACTACGTCATAATCAAACCAGTTTTCATTTTGAATTTTTGGTATTAATTCTTCTGCACCTACGAAGTCTGCTCCTGCTGCTTTTGCTTCTTCAGCTTTAGGTCCTTTTGCGAATACTAATACTTTTTGTGTTTTACCTGTTCCATTTGGAAGAACTACTGTTCCTCTAACTTGTTGGTCTGCGTGTTTTGAATCAACACCTAATTTAACATGTAATTCAACAGTTTGGTCGAATTTTGTTTTAGGCATTTTTTCGATTATTTCAATTGCTTCTTTTGCAGAATACAATTTTTTTGAATCAACAAGTTTTGCACTATCTTGATATCTTTTTCCTCTCTTCATTTTTACCTCCTTTGGTTTTATCGAGCAATAAGCTTCCCTTTTCTAGATTCCAATTAAGAACTTTAAATTTTTGCTTTGCTCTCCCAATTAATAAATTTTGCTCTTTTAGGCTATTACAATCTGAGTACGTAACTAATTAAATATAATTATCGTACTTAACCGTACTATTCTTCAACTGTTACACCCATTGAACGAGCTGTACCTTTTACCATGCTCATTGCAGCTTCTAATGAAGCAGCATTTAAGTCTGGCATTTTTGTTTTAGCAATTTCTTCAACTTGTGCTTTTGAAAGTTTTGCTACTTTTTCTCTGTTTGGCTTTCCAGAACCTTTTTCAATTTTAGCTGCTTTTTTAATTAATACAGCCATTGGTGGTTCCTTTGTTACGAATTCAAAAGATTTGTCTTTATGAACTGTGATAACAACTGGTATGATTAAACCTGCTTGCTTAGCTGTTCTATCATTGAATTGTTTTACGAAGTCCATAATATTAACACCACTACCACCTAATGCTGGTCCAACTGGTGGAGCTGGTGTAGCTTTTCCTGCTGGAATTTGCAATTTGATAATAATGTCTTTTACTTCTTCTTTCTTGTCTTTTCCTGCCATGTTTTTGCACCTCCTTTGGTTTGTATATACAAAATAATTTATAAGATAGGCTTAATAGCCTTCTTTTCGAATGTTATTTGACCTTTTCTACTTCTGAGAAGTCCAACTCTATTGGAGTTTCTCTTCCAAACATAGATACTAATACTTTAACTTTGTTTTTGTCTTTATTAATTTCTGTAACAGTACCTATAAAGTCTGTAAAAGGTCCATTTATTACTTTTACTTGGTCATCAATACCATAGTCCACATTTATTGATTGTACATCAAATCCCATTTTTCTTATTTCACTATCTGTTAGTGGAATAGGATCTGTGCCTGAACCAACAAATCCTGTAACACCTCTAGTATTTCTTACAATGTACCAAGTATCTTCAGTTACAATCATTTTTATTAGGACATATCCTGGGAAAACCTTTTTTAAGTTTGTTTTTCTTTGTCCATCTTTTATTTCTATTTGTTCTTCCATAGGAACAACTATATCAAAGAAATAATCTTGTAACTCTCTATTTTTTATTGTTTTTTCAAGGTCTGTTTTTACCTTGTTCTCATAACCAGAATATGTATGTACTACATACCACCTTGGCATTTTGTCATAATCTTTTTGAGACATATTTTAGCCTCCTCTTAAAATATAACCTTTAATTTACACTATGTTATTTTAAAGCGATCTAATTATAGCTTATTGTTTTTCACAATCAACTATTCTGAAACTGAATTTTCTGATGTGTTTGCACCCTCTTCTGATGCTGTTTCATTTTCTGTTGTAGCATTTGTTTCTTCTGATGTTGTGTTAGTGTCTGTAGTATTTGTTTCATCTACTGTTTCATTAACTGATATACTATTTTGTACCTTTCTAACTTGATCTACTTCAAATTTGTACATAAAATCAAATGCCAAGTCTAACAAGAAAATTATTAAAGATACCACAAGAACCATAACAATAACAACAGCTGTATTTGAAAATAGCTCTTTTCCTTTAGGCCATATTACTTTTTTTAGTTCAGCCTTAAAGTCTTTAAACCAGTTTTTTTTAGCTGACTTATCTTTTTTGCTTGGCTTTTCTTTTTTAGCTTGTTTGTTATCCTTATTTTTCTTTTCTTTTTTTGATTTTTTATCAGATTTATTCTTTACAGTATCTACTGTCTCTTTAGCAGTATTTACATTTGCCTCAGCTGTTTTAACTTCTGATTTTTCATCTTTGCTTTCTACATCTTTTTCAGTTTCATTTTGCTTTAATTCTTCAGAAGCATTTGTAATTTTTTTAGTGTTTTTACTTTTGTTTTGCTTCTTTTTATTATTTTTAGGCATTTTTATTCCCCCTTAAAAAGGCTTACTTTATTTTGTTTCTTTGTGTGTTGTGTGTTTTTTGCAGAATTTACAATGTTTTTTTATTTCTAATCTTTCTGCATTATTCTTTTTGTTTTTATCTGTAACATATGTTCTATTGTGGCACTCTGTGCACTCTAGTGTGATATGTTCTCTTGCTCCTTTTGCAGCCATTTCATACACCTCCAGCTATAAGTTAATTGTTTATTTGTTTTTTAACTTTTACTAGCGTATGTATTTTTACCTACATACGCTAGATTATTTTATCATATTATTAAAGTAATGTCAACCTTTTTGCAAAATTTATGTGTTATGTAAAGTTGCATCCTTTATTTGTTTTAACATTTCATCACCTATTTTTCAAAAAATTGTTGACTTTTCGTTAAAGTATATATATAATTAGTATAGGAAACAAAAAACACAAAGTGTGTTGCCACAAGAAAAATAAACCATTTACTCGGGCAAAAGCAGAATGGTTTATTTTTATTTCCTATGATTAAAAGTATAACATAATTTCGTCATATTGTCTATATTATTTATTAATTTTCGTTATTTTCATCCCTCAACTGAACATTATTTTTTGAATATTCTAATTGAATTTATTACAGTTATTAATGTGATTCCCGTATCTGCTGCAACAGCTAGCCATACTGGAGCAATTCCTAATATTCCAAGAATTAAAACTATTAATTTTGTCAAAAGTGATATTGTAATATTCTCGTTAACAATTCGAATCGTTTTCCTTGCTACTTTTATTATTTGTGGTAAACTGCTAATATTGTTAGATATTAATATGCTATCTGCGGTTGTGCTTGCTATATCTGTTCCTTCTCCCATTGCTATGCTAAAGTCTGATGTGGCTAGTACTGGGCTATCATTAATTCCATCTCCTATGAATATAACCTTGCCTTCTTCTTTTAATTTATTTATTTCTTCTACTTTATTTTCTGGCATTAGTTTCGCCCTATACTCTATTTCTCCACATGCTTTTGCAATTTTTTCAGCATTTGTTTTGCTGTCCCCTGTAAGCATAACAACTTTTTTTATTCCTGTTTCATATAGTTTAGATAATGTTTCTTTAAATCCTTCTCTTATTTTTTCGCTTAATGTGATATATGCAACCAAATCATTTTCTACTGCTATTAGAATTGCATTTTCTGGAACTGCATTCTTTTGTTTACCATTTTCATTTGAATCCTCATGGTTTTGTTTTAGATTTTCTATTTCGCTGTCCACTGTAATTTTATATTTATCAAGCATTTTTTTATTTCCGACAACAACTTCTTTTCCTTCTATTTTTCCATAAATTCCACAACCTGCAATTTCTTTTTGTCCTTCAACTTCTAATTTATCTGTTTTGTTTTCTTTTGCATATTCTATTATTGCATTTGAAATAGGATGGTTTGAATTTGCCTCTAAACTATATGCATATTGAAGTATTTTTTCTTTATTTGTAATTTTTTCGCTTTTTGATTGAATTTCATTATTTTCTGTTGCTTTACTGTTTTTTATTAATACAAATTCTTGCACTTTCATTTTTCCAGTTGTAATTGTTCCTGTTTTATCCAATGCTAAAACTTGTGCTTTTGTCAAATCTTCTATGTGTTTTGTTCCTTTTATTAATAATCCTTTTTTAGATATTGCACCTATGCATGAGAAGTATGCTAGTGGTATTGAAATTACAATACTACATGGGCATGATGCCACTAAGAATACTAATGCCCTATAAAGCCAAGTAACAAAATCTGCTCCAAAGAGTGCTGGTAAAACTGCTAATAAAATTGCTATGCCAATTACTGTTGGCGTATATATTTTTGAAAATTTTGTTATATATTCTTCTTTTTTACCCTTATTATTTGTTGCCTCATATACTAAGTCTACTATTTTAGATATTGTAGAATCTTTGTATTCTTTATTTACTCTGCAAGTTAAAGTTCCTGTTTGATTAATACTACCAGATAAAATTTCATTGTTTTCATTCACATATACAGGTTCACTTTCTCCTGTTAATTTGGAAGTATCTAATGCAGATTCACCCTTTATTATTCTTGAGTCTACTGGCACTGTTTCGCCTGGCTTTACAATAATAGTATCTCCCACTTTCAATTCTTCTACATTTACTGTTTTAGTTTCTTTTTCCTTAACTAAATTTGCTGTTTGTACTTTTAGTGAAGCTATGCTATTTATGTTTTTATTAGCCTTTTCTACTGCCTTATCTTCTATAAATTCTCCTAACTTAAATAGCAATACTATTGCAACACTTTCAGGGTATTCTCCTATTACAAAAGCTGCTATAATTGCAATTGTCATTAGTGTATCTTCTTCAAAATCTAAGTGAAATATATTTTTTATTCCCTCTATTATTAAATCGTATCCTGACAAAATTACTGCCAATAAATAGATTACCAATCTATAGCTCGCTAAAGCAGGTATGAAACCTACTACAAATAATATTAAACTTATGACATACATAAGTATTTTAAACTTGCTATTTTCTTCTTTATCTTCTTTCATTTTCAAACTCTCCTCGTATAATATGTTTATAAGGTTTATTTAATTTGAATTTTATAAACATATTCTTTCTTTTATATTTTAAATAACCTTTCTAATTGGACTATTTTTTAGTATAATATTTTTTAGATATTACATAAGGCAAACTTTATTTTCTCCTGCAAGCCTTTATTTTTTGTAATGTGTCAAAAAGTTAATTTTGTGCATTAAATTTTATGCTTCAATAACTTTTATCTATCTGCATTTTCTTTTTCTTTTATGTGAGCAATTGCCATTCTAAGTATTGCGTCAATATGTTCATCTTCTAATGTGTAATAAACTTGTTTTCCTTCTTTTCTGTATTTAACAAGTTTAGACGTTCTTAGAATTTGTAATTGATGAGATACTGTTGATTGATTTAAGTTTAATAATTCGCATAAATCGCATACGCATAACTCTTCATTTAATAGACTACAAATTATCCTTAATCTTGTTTCATCTGCAAATACCTTAAACATTTCTGCTAAACTTCTATTCATCTCCGGTGTGATTTCTTTTTTCTTTGCTTCATATAATTCATTTTGGTGCAACTCTTTATTTTCACAAACTAAATCTTCTTCCATTTTTAATTTCATTCCTTCCTCAAGGCATAAATTTGGTTATAAAAACTTAATTATTTTAACCTTACCTTAATTTAATAACATAGTTAATTTGCTTTTCAAAATCATTCATATTATCATATGCACATTTATTCATATGTTATACCTATTTTTTTATTTTGTCAAGATATTTTTTATAAAATTTATAGTGGCAAGAAAAAAAGCATAGTAAAAGCATCAATTTTTACTATGCTAATTTTTAACTACTTACTGAACTGTAGCTAAAATGCCCTGCTGTTTAGTTTTTTAACTCTTTTCTTAAATAATTTTGCAATTCTTCTTTTCTTAACTTGTCTATGTTTTTTCTTCTTTCTTTTGTATAATCACCTTCTCCATTACTATACAGCTGTAGAAACTTTATCATACCATCAACGCCTAATTTATCTTTAAGTGCCTCAAGCCCTTCTTTTCTAATTCTTTCTAGTTCTTTTGTTGTAGTTTCCATTTTACCACCTCCATTAAAAATTCTATTGGGTTCATTACTTTTAGTTTTATATTTGACCTTTTTGATGCATTAATTAATTGTTTATCTACAGTTATGAAATAATTTACAAATGCACTTTCTGCATAGGCAAGATGATATGCATCCATAAAATGTATATTGCTTTTTTCCAACTCTTCTACTCTATTATCTAACTCATAGCTATAAGGAATACTCTCTAGTTTAAGTAACCTAATTAATTCTTCCACTTGTTTTCTTTTATTTATATTTGTAATTTTATTAATTTCGAACTCTAAAGCTCTGCTTTTATATATGATAATATTTCCATTAGCATACATTTTTATTATAGTTTCTATAGCTTGAGCTTCTATTTTATTCTTTTCTTGACTTAAATCATCAAATGGTCTATTATAACAACAATTATCCAAATACAACTTTATCATTTTTTCTCTCTTTCTTATTATATAATAAAATTTTATTTTTATCTATACTTTTATTTAAATTCCTTTCTAAACACAAAAAGAGGCTACTTACCAATAATCTCTTATTGGAAGTGCCCCCTATTCAATTGATTATTTTTATTTCTAAAAATAAATTTATTTGTTTATTCTGCGTTTGACCTAGTCTATTTTAATTGTTTCGCAACTTCTTCTGCAAAGTTTTCTTCTTTCTTTTCGATTCCTTCGCCTTTTTCAAATCTAACAAATTTATTGATTTTTGCTTTTTTAGAAGCTACTAAATCTTTAACTTTTTGGCTTGGGTCTTTTACGAATTCTTGGTCAAGTAAACAAATTTCTCCGTAGAATTTTCCAAGTCTTCCAGCTACTATTTTCTCAGCAACTGCTTCTGGTCTACCTTCATTTATAACTTGAGCTTTTAAGATTTCTTTTTCTTTATTAACTCTTTCTTCTGGTACATCTGCTTCTGATAAGAATTCAGGTTTTGCTGCTGCTATATGCATACAAATGTCTTTTGCTAATTGTTCATCAGCATTTTCTATATCTAATAGAACACCAATTTTTCCATCTCCGTGAATGTAGCTTGCAACAGTTCCTTCTGTTTCGAATCTTTCTAATCTTCTTATTGACATGTTTTCACCAATTGTTGCTATTTTGTTTGTTAATTCTTCTTGAACTGTAAGTGATTCATCATTGATGAATTTTTGTGCTAATAATTCTTCAACACTTGCTGGATTGTTAAGTGCTACTTGTTTTACTACATCTTTTACAAAAGCTTGGAAGTCTGCATTTTTGGCAACGAAGTCTGTTTCTGCGTTAACTTCAACAATTGCTCCTAATTTTGCGTCTTCTGAAATATATGTTTCAACTAAACCTTCCGCTGCTATTCTGTCAGATTTTTTAGCTGCCTTCATAATTCCTCTTTCACGTAGTAATTCAATTGCTTTTTCTTCGTCTCCATTTGTCTCTGTTAAAACTTTTTTGCAGTCCATCATGCCTGCACCTGTTTTTTCTCTTAACTCTTTTACTTGAGCTGCAGTAATCATAATTAATTCCTCCCTTTCTTAAGTTTTATTATTGCAATTTAATATTATTTTATTTCAAAATATTCATAAACTGCTCATAAAACTATTTTATCAGCTTTTATATTAAAGCCTATTTTTATACACTAAATAGGGAAAATAATTTCCCTATTTAACATTTTTATTCTTCTGAAGTTTCTTCATTTTGAGCAACTTCTTCCATACTCATTTCTTCGCTTTCTTCTACTGGTTGCTCTTCTTCAGATTCTAAGCTTTCGCCTTGTTTTCCTTCAATAACTGCATTTGCTAATACGTCTGTAACTAATTTTACAGCACGGATTGCATCATCATTACCTGGAATAACGTAGTCAACATCATTTGGGTCACAGTTTGTATCTACTAATCCAACTAAAGGAATATTTAATTTTCTAGCTTCTTGAACAGCTATATGTTCCTTTTTAGGGTCTACTACGAATATAACGTCTGGAATTTGTGTCATTTCTTTAATTCCGCCTAAGTTCTTTTCTAGTTTATCCATTTCTTTCTTTAATAGGATAACTTCTTTTTTAGGTAGAACTTCGAAAGTTCCATCTTCTTGCATTTTTTCTAATTCTGCTAATCTTTCAATTCTTTTTCTGATAGTTTTGAAGTTTGTTAATGTTCCTCCTAACCATCTTTCATTTACGTAGAACATTCCGCTTTTTTCAGCTGCTTCTTTAACACATTCTTGTGCTTGTTTTTTTGTTCCTACGAATAAAATTGTTTTTCCTTCTTCTGCTTGTTCTTTGATGAATGCATATGCCTCATCTAATTTTTTTGATGTTTTTTGTAAATCGATGATATGGATACCATTTCTAGCTTGGAATATATATTCAGCCATTCTTGGGTCCCATCTTCTTGTTTGGTGTCCAAAATGTACACCTGCTTCTAGTAATTGTTTCATTGCAACTACTGCCATTTTAAATTCCTCCTTTTAGTTTTGTTCCTCCACAAACTTCAACATTTAAAATTACCTTTTGGCACTATTTTAAACTCCATTTGTGTGTGTATTTTTCAACGTATATTATTATATCAAAGAAAAAACCTTTTGACAAGGCTTTTTGTGAATTTTTTTACTTTTGGGACGGTCCTTTTTGTAAAATATTTTACGTTTTGCTCCGTCCCCAAAGTTAAATATTACAAAAATGTAACATTAACTTAATATTATTGTAATTTATATTTGCACTATATGGTGCTATAATGTAAGTAATTAAACTAAGGAGAAGTATTTTATGGATACATTCAATTCAGATTTAGAAAAGGAAGGCATTAAAGTTATATGTCCAATTAGCACTTTAAATGTAAATGAAATTGCAACTTATGTTGCTAGGCTTTTGTGCTCTAAAATGCCTGAATTAAAATTAAAATATAATACTGTATTTATGAGCATTGCAAGACTTCCTATGTACATTGCAGAAATGCCACAAGGTCAGTCTGACGCTTGCTATTATTATAAAAATTCATCTATTTATTTTAGAAAAGGTCTTACTTTTGATAAAATTAAGAAACTTGCTGTTCATGAGTGTATTCACCATCTTCAAGAAGTAAAAGACGCAAAAGGAAATTTAAAAAAGTTAGGTCTTTGTACTTATGTTGGTAATAAGGCTTATGGTGAAGCTTTAAATGAAGGTGCTGTTCAACTTATTTCATCATATTTAACTGGTGAAAAATCTGACGTTGTTAAATATTATGATATCACACTTCCTACAGATAGTCCTTCATATTATCCTTTAGTTTGCAATTTAGTTAAACAAATTGGTTATGTTTCAAATTTTGCTACTATGTTTGATAGTACTATTTTTGCTAACACAGCCTTCTATGACAGATTTATTGCTGCTTGTGGTGAAGATGAAGCATATAAAGTTCAACAAAATTTAGATAAAATAGTTTCTTATGAAGGTAAAATTGCAGAACTAAATAGCAAAATTCAAACTGAAGATTTACCTTATAAAAAGTTTAAGGCTTGTACAGATAAAATAAATGATTACAAAAATAAAATTAAAAAGACATTTTTCTCTACACAAAATTTGATATTTACATCTTTCTTTGATAGAGAGACAAAAAATTTGTTATCTATTACAAGAATTGAAGAATATAGAAAATATTTATATAGTTTTAAAAACTTAATTGGATTGACTGATAATTATTCATTCTTTAATGAATTTTATATTCAAAAAATGAATGAATTAGACAATAGATATGAAGCTATAGTAAATAACAAAGCATTGGCAATTGTTCCTCGTTCAAAAGTTAGTATTTTCTTTCATTCTATTAAAAACTGGTTTGCTGGAAATGCTAATGAGTATGAACGTCAAAGCAATAAATAAACATTGTTTCATTTTATAATGAATTTTTGATTTATTAATTTCTTGTAAAGTAAAAATTTCCTCAAAATGCGCTATTATAGAATTTTAATTCTATAGCAAAAAGCAATAAAAGTATGAAACCTTTTATTGCTTTTTTGTTTTATTTGTTTCAATTTATAACAAGCTATATGTTCTAAAACAGTTCTGTCTTTTCTTTGCCACTGCGAAAATATTTTACTATTTTAGTTTTTCTATTATTTCCAAAGCTACATCTCTTCCGCTTCTAGCAGCCCATGCAACAGTCTGCTTATTACCAGCTATGTCGCCTATAGCATAAACATTTTTAATTGATGTTTTCTTTTCTTCATCTGTGTTTACGTATCCCCATTTGTTCTTTTCAAATTCTTCAATGTCTTTTTCTTCTGGCTTTGAACCTACTGCCATTACAACATAGTCCATTCTCATTCTGTAATTACTGCCTTCTATATTTACTGGTGAAAGCCTTGTTTCTCCTTCTTTTTGTACAAGCATAGTTTTTATGCATTCTATTTCCTGTACTTTTGTTTCTCCAAGTATTTTTACAATATTATTTTGGAATAAAAATTCTATACCTTCTTTTTTGGCATCTTCAATTTCTTTTCTCTCAGCCGGCATTTGCTCTTCTGCTCTTCTATAAATTACAAATACTTTTTTGGCACCTAGTCTTGCGACTGTTCTTGCAGTATCCATAGCAACATTTCCACCGCCACTAACTGCAACTATTTTTCCTTTAAAGTCTGGATAGTTTTTATTTTCTAGTAATTCATTTCCACCATATACTCCATCTAAATCTTCACCTGGAATATTCATTTTACTAGAAACATTTGCTCCTATTGCTAAGATTGTTGCATCGTATTTTGAGGCTATGCTTTCTATTGAAATTTTAGTTTTTTCTTGTTCTTTTAGTTTTCCTTCTATGTTATTTGTTTTTTTATCCAGTCTCTCTTGATTATTGGTTGTATCTGTTATTTCTTGTTCGTTATTTGTCATAACTTCTACATTATATTCTACATTAATCCCAAAGCTTAGTATTGAATTTATAGTTTTTTCCAAAATTTTAGGATCTAGCCTAAATTCAGGTATTCCATGTTCTAAAATTCCGCCTAAGCTATTATGTTTTTCATATATTGTTATATTTGCTCCTGCTTTTGCTAGAAAATAGCTTGCTGTTAGTCCTGCAGGGCCACCTCCAATAATTGCTATATTTTTTCCTTTTAGCTCTTCAGTTTTTTCTATATTTTTTATTAAATTATGCTCTAAGCCATAGTCTGATATATATGCTTCTATATCTCCAATTTGTACACTCTCTCCTTTTATACCACGCACACAACTTCCCATACATTGCTTATAATGAGGACAAATTCTTCCACATACACTTCCTAAAATACTTGTTTTTAGCAACGTGTAGTACGCCTCTTCCGTATTTCCTTCTTTGACTAATCTTATGAATGTTGGTATATCATTATTTAAAGGGCAGCCTTTATTGCTACAAGGTTTTACTTTACAATTCAAACAATAATTTACTTTTTCTTGCATTTCTTTACTTAGTGCTTCCATTTATTTCTCCTCTCATCTCATCATATTTTTTCATTACTAATTTTAGGTCTTTCCAAAACTCCATCTTTTTGTTTTCATCTCTAAGTAAAGCTGCTGGATGCCAAGTTGGCATATATAGTATGCCTTTTCTTTCTATCCATTTTCCTCTACTAGATGTAATTCCATATTCTTTTCCTAAAATATTTTTAAGCGCTGTACTACCAAGTAAAACTATTATTTTGGGCTTTACTAATACGACTTGATTTCTTAGATAATCTAAACATGCTTCTGCTTCATCAACTTCAGGCACTCTGTTTTGTGGTGGTCTGCATTTTACTACATTTGCAATGTATAAATCATCTCTATTTATTCCTAACCCTTCAAATGCCTTATTCATAAGCTGTCCAGCTTTTCCTACAAAAGGTATTCCTTGCTTATCTTCGTCTGCCCCAGGACCTTCTCCAATAAGCATAATGTCTGCATCTTTATTTCCACATCCAAATACTATATTAGTCCTTTGCATGCATAATTTACATTTCTTACAGCCTTTAATACTGTCTTCTAATTCTTCCCAATTTTCTTTCATTACTTGCTTCCTTCTATTTTAAGTAATCCTCTACCAACTTTATTTTCCCGTCTTTTATTTCTGCTTTAACTCCCAAAGGTATTGTAATTTTTCTTTCTATATGTCCAAAATTATCTGATTTTATTATTGGAATGTTTAAGTTCATATCTTCTATTGTATCCATTAGGATTTTTTCAATAGCTACGTCTCCCTCATAATTTCCAAGCCATATGCCACTTACTTTGTTAAATATACCTTTTTGTCTAAGTCTATATAAATAATTACTTACCATTGCTGATGGAGATTCAAAACTAAATTCTTCTAAAAATAGTATTTTGTTTGTAAAATCTATTTCATCTATTAAACCTGTTGTTAAAGATAAATTTCCACCAATTAGCTCACCTACTGCTTGTCCCTCTTTTATCAATCTAAATTCTGAGTCATCTGTTGCTAAATCATAATAATTGCTTTCTAGTCTTTTTAACATTTCATTAAGTAAATAGTAGTTTGTATCTGGAGCATTTAATGATTTAAAATTTGGTCCAATAAAGCCTATGTTATCTGTTTTTCCGTGAATGTAGTTTATATATGATGTTGAGTCACTATAACCACATATAATTTTGTTATTTGATTTTATTGTGTTTAAATCTAAGTATTCATAAACACTATTTGAATTGAATCCACCTTTTAATGACATTATGGCATTTATATTTTTATTTGCATACATTTCATTAATATCTTCTGCTTTTTCCTTAGCTGTTGCTCCATATCCAGTTGTATTTTTATATATGTTTTTGCCAAATACAACATTATATCCTCTTTCTTTTAGAAGTCTTTCTGCTTCTTTTATTTCTGGTATGTCTTCGTCATTTACTTTATCTGATGGACATACAACTCCTATTGTATCTCCTCTTTTTAATTTGTTTGCAAGCATTAAATTTCCTCCTGAAATGATTAAACTTTTTCTACGTATATCTTATCATTTACAGCAACTACTGTATATTTGTTCAATTTTTCTATGTCTTTAATTTCATCAAAATTGCTATACCTAAGTATTTGCTCTTTTGCTTCTTTTTGTTTTTCTTTTAGTTTCTTTTCTTCTCCCTTTTTTAGATATTTGAATTCTATCATTACAATATTATAACCCTTACTTCTGTCTCTTGGGACTAAAAGTATATCCGGATATTCTCTTTGTACTTCTAGCTCAGATTTTACATTGTATATTTTCAGATTCATTGATATGCAGTAAAAAATTAATTTTATATATTTTTCATCAAATCTTTGATAATCTCTGTTTGATAGATTTTTTAAATACTTTTGCAATATTTCTATTATTTTATCTATTTTACCTTCTAATGCTAACTCTTCTAATATTTGATTATATTCATCATTATCTATCTGCATTTTTGCATCATCATCTAATAGTTTCATAAAATATTCTGAATATATTTCTCTCATTACTTTATTTGGCACTTTTAATTCTGGCTTTCCTAATTTTTCATCAGATATTGTCAAATATCCTAAATAGTATAACATTGACACCAAGTCTGTATCAGTAAACTCAATTGCTGGATTGAATTTTTGTGTTATTTCCGATAATATGCCCTCACCAGATACTGTTTTTTCTATTATTTCTGCTCGTTTTTCTCCTTTGCATAAATCTAACATTTTACCTATTTTGCTATAATCACTTGCTATATTTACATCTACTAAACTATCTGGCATTCTCTTAAGTCTTACTTCATTGCTCAAAAAATATAAGCACATATTTGAGTTATATATTCTTTCTTTTCCATTTGCAGAAAATTTATACCCGTCGTAGTTTTCTCTCATTATTGGCAATAATATATTTTGCTCTTCTTTAGATATTTCTTGAGCATCCATCAGTTTTACAAGTTCTTCTTCTGTAAATCCTAACATTCCGTTAAATTCTTCATCTTTCGTAATATCTGTGCTAATATTAAATCCAGAAGTTAAACTGTCCAAAGTTATTGGTGCCACACCAGTAATGAATATTCTATCAATTACAGTTTCTGTCCCCTTTTTTAATATTTCATACCATTTTCTAACTTTTCCATTCTTTGATACTAAATCTTTAAATTGAGCTGGGTAAAACCCTAATAATTCATTTGCAAAATGGTCATATTCATCTATAATTACATAAATTTTATCATTTGCCCTTTGGACTAAAAAGGCTTTAATTAAATTATCTAATATATTTTCTGCTTCATCTTCCATATTCACATAAAAATCAAGTCTATATCTTTCTACAAATAATTTAATGGATGAAGCAACTTCTCTTTTAAAACCATTAATTGTTGTTTCTACTGTTGATGTATCTATTCCTGAGAAATTAAATCTTAATATATGATAACTATTTTTTAAGCTTGTTGGATGCTTACCTATGTAAGTATCTTTGTATAGTTCTTCAAATTTATCTTTCTTTAAAATATCATAATAATTCTCTAAAGTACTTGTAAATAGAGTTTTTCCAAACTTTCTTGGTCTCAAAAACATTATTCTTTTTTCCGCCAAATTTTCTAGCATTTCTATATATTTCGTTTTATCTACATAATAATAATTATCTCTAATTAATTCCTCATAATTACTTATTCCATATGGCAATTTTTTTATCATAATTACTTAAACTCCTTTTATCAAATTTTTGTGTAAATGCTTTAATTTCATAATTTTTCTTTTATAATATTATCATAAAGTGAGTAGTTTAACAATAGAAAAAACGAATTTGCATAGAAAAAAAGTAGCTACATAGCTACTCAAAATTCATATTTTATTTCAAATACATTATCCCTGTATTTACTTCGTAATTAATGCCTTCTACTCTTCTAGAATGAAACATATCTTTATTGCATACTGTACATAAATTACAATCAAATATATTTTCTTCTAATATGCCTTTTTCTTTTAACATTATTTTATTTATTAAAGTAGTGTCTATTCTATATTGTTTTCCCTTTTCATTATGCAAGTTTGTTTCTTCTATTACATTGTAATTTTTGCAAATATCCGGAAAAGCATTTTCAAAAATTTCTTTTACGTCATCATTTACTAAAAAGCATTCTTTTCTAATATGTGGTCCTATAAAGCATAATATGTTTTTGGAATTGCATCCCATTTTATTTACTAACATATCTACAGCTTTAGCACCTATTTTCTTAGTTGTTCCAGGCCATCCAGAATGTATATTTCCAATTACATTCTTTATAGGGTCATAAAAGAATAGAGGTGTACAATCTGCAAATGTTGTTGCTAAAATTGCACGTTTCACATTAGTAATCATACCGTCTATATCTCTTAATTTATAAAAGAGATTTGTTACTAAATTTGAATCAATATTATCTAAATTATCTTTTTTTGTGCA
>CALXWN010000004.1:0-25886 GCA_944392415.1 uncultured Clostridia bacterium
CAAAGAAGACACTCCAGTAGAAATTCCAAGATTGTATGAGAAAGAAAGAGTTATTAGCAAAGAGGTAAAATTATAGACGAGCTTTTGCAAAATTTTACAAATCCCCACTTGACAACCACATAGCAAATAATGTATAATTATTAGGTATTGAGGGAGATATCCCAATAATCCCATACAATAGTGAATAGCTGGAAGGAGGGGATATTATGTCAGAGGTTAAAGTTAATAATGGAAATATAGAAGATGCCTTAAAAAGATTTAAAAGGCAATGTGCCAGAAATGGTGTTTTACAAGAGGTTCGTAAAAGAGAATGCTATGAAAAACCTAGTGTAAAAAGAAAGAAAAAATCAGAGGCAGCTAGAAAAAGAAAGTTTTAATTAAGGGGGCGTTTGTAACGCCCTTTTTTCTGTAAGGTTGGAAGATAATTGCGCCTTAGGAAGGAATAATAGTAAAAGTGAAAAACATATTAAGTTTTGTAAAAAAACATGATAACATATTTGTACTACTAATAATAGCTATTGCAATACTTGCAAGAGTATACAATGTAGGCATCTCGAATACCGATGAAATGTACAACTTTTTAAATTCATACAAATTAGCAAATGGGCTAACAATTTATACAGACAACAATGTAATAATAACTCCATTATTTTTTTACATTTCATCTATAATTTTAAAAATATTTGGAGAAAATATATTTGTATTTCGAACTTTAAATTTAATAATTTCTAGCATAATGTTTTTCACATGTTATATAGTACTAAAAGAACTAAAAGTAAATAAAAGATTTTCATTATTATACACATTACTAATAATTGCACTCATATCAAGTATTATAGGAGGAGGGGCAAACTACACAACATTAGCATATAGCTTTTATTTATTAGGATTTTTACTAATTTTGAAGATGAAAAAAGGAACGGTTAAAAGCCTTGTGCAAGGGCTAATGCTTTTCTTGACATTTCTAACATATCAAAAATTAGGAGTAGCTTATTTTATAGCGATTATAGCATATGAAATTACAAACAAAGATATTAAATCACTATTTAAAGAATTGCTTACAGCACTAGTTTTATTATTAGCTTTTTTAGCATATTTGTATACACAAGGTAATCTATTTGATTTTATAGATTATGCAATATTAGGCATAGGGGAATTTGGAAGTAAAAACTGGAAAGCAGAAGGAAATTTTTTTAGTATCTTATTATTTTTACTATTGCCTATTATGACTTTAACAGCTATAATAACTACAATTAAAGCAATAAAGTCAAATACGAATATAAAAATGGAAAAACTAAGAAAAGAAAAATCCAGTTCAGAAAACGAAGAAAATAACTTTAAAAAAGTGGAAGAAATAAAAAAACAAATACTATGCATCTTTGAATTCTCAATTTGTGCATACATAATAGTAATTCCAATATTAAATAATTATCATGTATACTTAGCAAGTATATTAATGATAATAAATTTAATGTATATAATAGATTTTTTAATAAAACCAATTATAGAAGAAAAAAGTATAAAAAACATAATAAATATAATAATATTATGTATAATAATATTGCTCTTTGCATATAGTGCAAAAGATATGTGGGATTATGCACATTTAATTAATTGCATACCACAAAATAGCCCATTTTATGGAGCAACAATAGATCCAAAAATGAGAAAAACAATAGAAGAAGTAGCAGACTATGTACAAAATAATGATAAAAATACAATAGTACTTTCAACATATGCACCACTAATTTCACTTTATTTAAACGATTTAGATAATGGAGATTATGACTTACCTCTAAGAGGTAATTTGGGCAGCAAAGGCGAAGAAGGATTAATAGAACAAATAAAAGAATTAAGCAATACACAAATTTTACTTTTACACGAAACTGAAGAGGAAAAAGAAATATATCAATTTGCATATGATGTTACAGAATATATTAAACAAAATTACACATATGTAGGACAAATAAATAAATTTGACATCTATGAAACGAAAAAATAAAAACAAATTGGTTAATCAATTAAAAATAATAAAGGAAGGAAGATAATATTAATGCAAATAACAAAATTACAATCAAATAAATTTAAAACAAATTTAGTAGCACTTTTTATAACAGTGCCACTAACTAAAGAAAACTGCACAAAAAATGCACTCTTAACATCAGTCCTTAGAAGGGGAACAAACAATTTAAAAACACAAGAAGAAATTTCAAAAAGACTAGAAGAGCTTTATGGTGCCGGTTTTAACTGTGGTGTAGATAAACTAGGAAATTATCATGTGCTTAAGTTTTACTTAGAAACACTAGAAAACACATATACATTGAATAGCGAAAATTTATTACAAGAGGGAATAAATTTATTATTAGACATAGTTTTTAACCCGCTTGTGGAAAATAATGGATTTGACAAAGTATATGTAGAACAAGAAAAACTAAATTTACAAAAATTAATAGAATCTAGAAAGGACAACAAGGCACTTTATGCAAAAGAAAGATGCTTAGAAAGTATGTTTGCCGACGAAAGCTATGCTTTATATAAATATGGTTCAGTAGAAGATTTATCAAACATAAATGAAATAAATTTATATGCATATTATAAAGAATTATTAAAAAACTGCAAAATAGATTTATATGTAACAGGAAATAATATAGACAATATAAAAGTACCTGAAATATCAAGCAAAAATTTACCACAAATTGAAAACTTACATGTTGCACCAGAAAAGCCAAGCATTGTTAATGAAAGTCAAGATGTAACCCAAGGAAAGTTGATAATAGGATTAGATGTAGGAAATAGTGATAAGGCAGTAGTGTCAATGTATAACACAATTTTAGGCGGTGGAGCAAACTCTAAATTATTCCAAAACGTACGTGAAAAAGCAAGTTTGGCTTATTCAGCAGGATCATCATACATTAGAAGAAAAAATGTAATACTAATTCAAACAGGTATAGAAATTGAAAACTATGACAAAGCAGTAAAAATAATAGAAGAACAACTACAAGACATGAAAAATGGCAAAATAAGCGATGAAGAATTTGATTCAGCAAAGCAATTAATAACTTCATCAATAGAACTTATAGAAGAATCAAAAGAAGATATGATAACATTTTATTTTGATCAAAATTTATTTGATGAACATTTGAATGTAACTGAATATAAAGAAATGATAAAAAAGGTTACAAAAGAAGACGTAATAAAAATAGCACAAGAAGTTAAAGAAGACACGATTTACTTTTTGACTAATAATGCAAAATAGAAAGGAGCAAATTAATGCAAATAATACAAAATGATAAAATTAAAGAAAGTGTTTATATAGAGACATTAGAAAATGGAATGAAAATTATGGTTATTCCAAAGCCAAATACGAATAAAAAATATATCATTTGGGCTACTAAATTTGGTTCAATAGACAATCACTTTATAGAGCCAAAAACAGGCAAAGAAATAAAAGTACCAGATGGTGTTGCTCATTATTTAGAGCACAAAATGTTTGAACAAGAAAATGGAATAGATAGCTTATATAAACTTATGTCATTAGGATTAGATGCAAACGCATACACAACAAATGATCATACAGCTTATTTATTTGGAGGAACAAAGAATTTCTATGAAGGGTTAGATGAGCTTATGGACTATGTTCAACATCCATACTTCACTGACCAAAATGTAGAAAAAGAAAGAGGTATAATAGGACAAGAAATAGGAAGATATGACGATGAACCTGCTTGGAAGTTATATGTTAATTTAATGGATTGCCTATATAAAAATAATCCTGTAAAACTTGACATAGCAGGAACTGTAGAATCTATTAGCCACATAACAAAAGAAACACTTTATGATTGCTACAACACTTTTTATCATCCATCAAATATGACAATGTGCATAAGCGGAAACTTTGAACCAGAAAAAATAGTAGAAGAGGTAAAAAAGAGACTACTTCCAAAAGAAAAAATGGGAGAAATAAAAAGAATATATCCAGAAAAAGAATATACAATAAACAAAAAAATAAATGAGCAAAATATGGAAGTAAATATTCCTTTATTCATGATAGGATATAGGGATATACTTGAGAACGAAGACAATATAATAAAACAAATTGCTATAGAAATAATATTAAATAGTTTAATAGGCAAAAGTTCAAAACTATATCAAAAACTTTATACAGAAGGTCTACTAATGGGTCCACTTGAGTTTTATGATGAATTTGCAGATGAATATTCTCATGTCGTAATTGGAGGACAATCAGAAAATCCAGAAAGAATAAATGAAGAAATTGTGAAAGTACTAAAAACAGAAAAGGTAACTGCAGAAAATTTTGAAAGAAATAAAAAAGCTCTTTATGGCGAATATGTATCAGAATACGATGATGTTGAAACAATAGGCAGGAACTTTTTACAAGATAGTATGAAGGGTATTAACTGTTTAGATTATATTGATGCTTTTAACAAAATTACTTTAGACTATGTAAATAAAATACAGGAAAACTTATTTAAAGAAGAAATGTCAGCACTTTCTATTGTTAGAAAAAAGTAAGAATTTCTAAAAAACTTAAATAAATTATAAAAAAATAGGCTTTCATAAAGCCTATTTTTATAATATAGGAAAAATCGAAGATTATGCCTATATTTCGAGATAAATTTTACCTTTTATTTATGATAAAGTATTAACGTTCTCTGCTAAGTTTCTAACTATTTGTAATATACCTGTTGCTGCGAATAATAGAATAGCACCTATTACATATATAACAGCAGATTTCTTTATTTCAGCTTTACCTTCTGGTGAAGCTGTTAAGAATTTAATACCTACAAATATAAGCATAATAACAGCTGCTGCAAATGCTATAATTTGAATTATATAAATAACCCATCCAGCTACAGTATTTACTTCATTAGTACCGGTAGAAGGTTGTGTACTAGAAGGTATTGATGGACCTGAAGCAAATACCATGCAAAATGCACTTAATATAGTTGTTATTATTAATACTGCTGATATTATTTTTGACATTTTCTTAATATTCATAAAACTCCTCCTCTTAATAATACTATAATAAATTATAGAATAATTTCAAAAACTTGTCAATATTTTTTACTATTTTTGACATAATTTTAGACTAAAATAGCAATTTTGGAGCATAAAAATAGCATTAAAACTGTAATAATGCCTAAAATTAAAAAGAATATGAGATTAATTTTTTACAGCTTTTAATTTTTTCTCTCTATAATACCTTGCAATTAATTCGTCTAATTGAACACTAATTTGATAAATTACATCATAATTTTCGCTTCTAAGTATAGCGTTATCTAATTTTTCTCTTAATTCATTTATTTCATTATTTAACATATAATTGACCATTCCTTTCACATAAAAATATATCTAAAATGTTCAAATTTGCTAGCTTTTTAGCTAAAATTCTTTATTAATTTGCAACCCTATAATTAAAATACCATAATTTTACAAAAATGTCAATATTATTTTGCTGAATTTTAGGGACTTTTGTCATACTTAATTCGACAAATTATGACAATGTCCAAAAAAATTAATTTTTAAAAAGAAAACACCGAAAATACTTGCATTATAATAGTAAAAAATTGTATAATAAAATAGATAGAAAATATGTAAATATAAGGAGACTTAATAATGGGAACAAAACCAAAAAAACTACTTATAAAAATATCAACAATTATTGCATTAAGTTTATTATTAACATTTGCAAACACAAATGTATATGCAGGTATAACATTACCTTCTGGTATGGAAAACATATATACAACACAAGATCCAGTAGTTGAATCAATTGGTGGACAAATTATTTGGGTGGTACAACTTATCTTTTATGCTGCTGCAGTTATTATAGTTATGTTTGCAGGACTAAAATATATGGGAGCAGCTCCAGAAGCAAAAGCAGAATTTAAGAAAAAACTTATATATATGGTAGTAGGAGCAGTTATATTATTTGCAGCAGGTTCATTAGTTAGAATAATTGGTGGATTGGCTTTGAATAATTTAAATACTTTATAGACGGTTAAATATTTTTGAAATTTATATGAAATAAATGTCTTATAAAAAAAGCAGTTATAGACGAAAGGATTTAATTTTATGAAAAAACTAGTCAAAAAAATAGTGCTAACAATTATACTCATTTCTATGATAATGTTTAACAGCAGAGCATTAGCACTTAGCGATTTAAAAGATGAAGCAGACAAATTTATAGATAGTGGAAGTGCATCAGCACCAATAACAACAGATGATGCATGGGAAATACTTAGACCTATAGCACAAATATTGGTTGGTATAGCATCAGTAGTTTTAGTTATTGCATATATGTATTTAGGAATTCAATATATGATAACAGACCCATCAGGAAAGGCAAACATAAAACAAAAACTTATAGGGTTAGTAATAGCTACAGTGCTAATATATGGAGGTATAGGAATATTTACTATTATTATTAATTTATTTAATTCGATATTTGGTTAATCAAAGGAGGAAAATTATGGGGAGTTACTATATACCAAGTAACAATTTAAAAGGTGAGAGCAGAATATTATACATATTTACTGCAAAATCTTTAATATTTACTGCAGTAGGTGCATTTATTGGACTAATATTTTATTTCGTTTTTGGAATGATATTAGGCATACCAATTTTAGGATATATATTTATAGCACTATTTGCAATTGTTGGCTATGTTATAGCAACTGTTAAAATTCCAACAGGAGGAAATTCAAAACTTGCAAAAAATGTTGGAGGAGATTCAATTGATGATATAATTAAAAGATATATACTATTTAAAAAAAATAAAAAAGTATATACATATGCAGTAGAAAGGCAGGAACCTGATTATAGTAGTAGCTTAGATAGTTTTTCTTTAGATAATATAATGGGGAAAGTTACAGGAAATCAAAAAAATGTAACTACAAAGAACAATACAAAGGAGGAAAAATGATATGGATACAGTTCAAATGCTTAACTTAATTTTAATAGTTATTTTAATTCTTATTTTAATATTGGGTTTTATTGCAGCCATTTTGATATATAAAATGAGAAAAAAGAAAGAACCTCAAAATACAAACGACATACAAGTAAAAAGTCAACCACAGGCTAAACAAAATTTGATTACAAGAGATGGTAAATCGATAGATTCAATTTATAAGTTTATGGAATTTGACGAAGTACTAGATAATATGATTGTTAGAAAAGGCAGAAAACAATATGTAATGGTTATAGAATGTAAAGGTATAAACTATGACCTGTTATCAGAAGATGAGAAAAATGCGGTAGAATCTGGATTTATTGAATTTTTAAATACATTAAGATATCCTATTCAATTGTACGTTCAGACACGCAAGCTTAATTTTGAAGATTTAATAAAAAACTATCATAACAAAATTCATGATGTAGACAATCAAATTGCAAGACTAAATACACAAATAGAAAATGCTAGAAGAAATGGAAACAGAGATACTGTTAGCAGACTAGAATTTGAAAAAAACAGAAAACAAAATATACTAGAATATGGGGAATCAATTACAGACTATACTGAAAGATTAAGTGAAAGCAAAAATATTTTACAACAAAAAACATATATCATAATTTCATATTATACATCCGAATTTGGTGATACAAGTACTTATTCAAATGACGAAATAGATGATATTGCTTTTTCAGAACTTTACACTAGAGCTCAAACATTAATTAGAGCGTTAGCCTCAGCAGAGGTAACAGGAAAAGTACTTAACTCAGAAGAACTAATGGAACTATTATATGTAGCATACAATAGAGACCAATCAGAAATATATACCCTTAGAAATGCTTTAAATTCAGAATATGATAAATTGTATTCTACAGCTAGAGATGTAATAGAAGATAAAAAGAACAGAATAAATAAACAAATAGAAGATGACGCTGCAAAATTAGCAGCAAATAGTATCATAAAAGCAGATAGAGATGAAATAGAGAAAAGAAAAAAAGAACAAAAAATAAGGCAAAGGGCTCTTGAAATGGTTGAAGAATACAAAGAAGATATGAGCAAATCATTATATGAGGCATCAAAACAAAATGTTCAAAACGCTAATGTAGAAGAAGCCATTAAAGATAAGCCTAAGAGAAGGGTTATAAGAAAAAATGTGTAACTAAAGAATAGGAGGAATTTCTAATTATGAAGAAAAAAAATAATCAGCTAAACAGTTCTATGACAGATAATACAAATAAAGAGAAGAGCTTTATTGATAATACAAAAGATTTAAAAGATCTAATTGCACCAGCTGGTATAGATGCTACAAGTACAAATAAACTTGAAATAGTATCATCAACAAGCAAATATGCTAGAACAATGCTAGTATCGACACTTCCTAGAATGTGTACTTTCCCTGAGCTTTTAAGAGGTATGTATACATTTGGTGATATAAATGTATCAGTATATATTACTCCTATAAGTGAAGCAAAATCACAAAATGAACTAAATAGAACAATTAACGAACTAGAATCAGAAAGAATAGTTGCACAAGAAAGAGGACAAATTAACAGAGAAAGTTCACTGGCACAAAAAAGAGCAGAAGCAGAAGAACTTAGAGATGCTATAGCAAGTGGTTTGGACAAACTTTTTGAATCTTCTATAATATGTACACTATTTGCATATAGCATAGAAGAACTAGATAAACAAACTGAACTTTTATCTTCAGAAATGGCAAAAACTTTAACAGGAATGAAAACCGCTTGGGCAATGCAAGAAGAAGCGTTTAAGTCAAATTTACCGTTAGCGGAAGATAAAATACGAAAAGTACATACATTTGATCGTAGATCAATGGCAACAGTATTTCCATTTATCAACTCAGACGTAGGTCATGAAAATGGTATACCAATAGGATTTAACAGACAAACCGGTCTACCAATACTTTATGATAATTTTAGTCCATCTTTAAGTAATTACAACATGGTTATATTCGGTAAATCTGGTGCTGGTAAAGGTGTTACAATAAAAACACTAATAGCAAGATCAGCGGTACTTATGGGAATTGAAAGCTTAGCACTAGATGCAGAAGGCGAATATGGAGTTGTTGCAGATGCTCTTGGAGGACTAAATGTAGTAATATCTCCAAGTTCAAATACAATAATAAACCCATTTGATATAGAACCAGAAATAACTAGAGATGAAATAACTGGACGTGAGAAAGTAGTATTAAACGTAGAAAACAAAGTAGAAGACGTTACACAAATATTGCTTACAATGGCAAGAGGTAGTACAAGGTCAGAAGATGTAAACGAAGTAACGAAGCAAATCATTGCTGAAGCTGCAGCGGAAGAATATTCTGCACTTGGAATAACAAATGATGTTAACTCACTATATGAAAGAAATATAAACGGCATAGTTCAAAACAATTATTTGGGAAGAACAAAAAAGAAAATGCCTACAATAGGATCATGGTACAGAAGATTACTAACTAATGCTAACCAAAATACAAATCCAGACTATAGAGTACACTATAGCTATTTAGTAAAGGTAATGAAACAATATGTTAGAGAACTAAATGGACAAATGGCATATTTTGATGGACAATCAACATTTGACTTATTAGAGGGAACTTCATTTATTAATCTAGATATATCAAACCTAGAGGAAAGATTTGCAAGGCCACTAGCTCAGCAAATACTATTATCATGGATTTGGGAAAAATATGTTAAGAAAAATAGTGAAGACAAGGCAAAAGCTGGGAAAAAACGTGTACTTGTTGATGAAGCGTGGATGTTACTTCCATATCCAGAAGCAGTAGATTTCTTAAATAAAATGGCAAGACGTGCTAGAAAAAGAAATGTTTCACTTGCAGTTGTATCACAAAGATTTCAAGACTTTTATGAAAAATCGGAAGTGCAAGCAGTTTTAACATCATCAGACACAAAACTATTTTTAGCACAAGACAAATCAGAAATACAATATATAAAAGAAGTATTTAAGCTAAGCGAAGGAGAAGCCTCTTTCTTAACCACTTGCAGTAGAGGACAGGGATTATTTAAGGTAGGAGAACAAACAGCAATAATAGAAATAGTTCCAACTAAGAAAGAATTTGAATTTATAGAAACAAACATAAATAAACTAAAAGAACAGCAAGCATAACATGGGGTGTTTTAATGGTAAAAAAAATAATATTAACACTAACAATTTTTATAACTATTTTAGTTCTTATTTCTCCTATAAATCTTGCAGCAGATGATGAAATTATAAACGTACCTCAAAGTGCAACAGATCCAGAGCAAGGATTCAATGAATTATTAAATGGTGAATCAACAATTACATCAAATGGGGACAGTACAAATATACAATCAGATGTTGTAGGTATAGGAGGAACAGAATCACAGCAACAAATGAGTGCAAATGGTTTTGCAGCTATAGGATCGCTCATATTAGGCACTATAAATAAAATGCTATCATCTTTAGCAACTGGTGGACAAAATTTGTCTGATAATACTGAAATTGGTGAATATTTTACTATACAAAATTTACTCACAAACCAATATCCTATATTTAATATAAATATGTTTGAAGTAACACCATGGCGGACCATTGTCAGATTTATCAAATAAAATAAAACAAAACGCTTCAATATGGTACACGGCAATTAGAAACTTATCTGCAATAGGTTGTGCTATTATACTTTTATATGTTGGCATAAGATTAGCAATTGCTTCAACTGCTGAAGATTCAGCTAAATATAAAAAAATGTTAACCAGTTGGCTTGTAGGAGTTATATTACTCTTTCTTATACATTACATAGTATTAATAATGATTAAATTTTCAGAATTATTTGTTAAGTTTATTTCTACAGCTATTGAGAGTGACACTGGAACTAGTAATATGGAAGAAAGTTTATTAAGTGGCATACTCATTACTGGTAGTAACAACATAAGCTGGGGTTGGGGAATATTATATCTACTTTTAGATTGCATTTTAGTATTTTATGAAATTAAATTCCTTATAATGTATACATTTAGGGTACTAAGAATCTTTATAATGACAATTATCTCCCCATTAATATGCATGACATACCCAATTGATACTATAGGAGATGGTAGAGCACAAGGATTTAACAACTGGTTTAGACAAATTATGGTAGATATATTTATACAACCAATTCATTTAATAATATATGTGGTATTTATATATTCAGCAGGAGAAATTGCAAAAGAAGCACCAATATTAGGAGTAGTATTTATAATTGCTTTGGATAATGCAGAAAAGATAATTAGAAATGCGTTTAAGATTAAAGGCAAAGGACTAAGAGACATAAAGTTATTAAAAGGTAAAGGAAAATAAATATATGAAGAAAAAAAATATTATTATAATTATTGCTACAGTAATTATAATTGCAATAATAGCAATAATTGTAATACTAATTAACAATAACAAACCAAAAACTTCTATAAATGACTTTTCTTCTATAAAAGAATTAATTGAATATGATGGACATGAATACGTAGGAATGCAGAATTCTGAAGAAGAAGGGTATGAAAAAGACATATATCTAAAGTTTAGTAAATTTCCAATAAATGATGATGGCACAACAAACCAAGGAATTTATGAAATAGTAATCAGCCATGTAGCAGGAAAGCTTAAAGGTCAAAACTTTAGAATGTTAGATCAGGAAAATAACATACTTGTAAAAATACAATTTGACGAAGATGGAAATGTATCATTATACACTATAAATGATGATAGCAAATATTGGGAACATATAAAGTCAAATTATCAAATAAATAATTATCAAGATGAAACAATATCTAATTTAACAATAACATCCAGATTACTTGCAAATATAATAAATAATAATTGGATATATAATAACATAAGTTTAGGAACGAAGGAGAGTACAGTAAATAGTTATGATATTTTCTTTGATGAAGGATATAAGATTAGAAAAATAGGTAAAGAAATATATAATATAGTGTTTAATAAAAATTACGCAAATGAAATTTTGCAAGGTGTTTCAACCACGACTAGTGTAGAAAATGTGAAAAAGTTACTTGGGAACCCAACATTTGAGGATAATATTAACAATATTATAGGCTATAAAAGCCAGTATTTTTACATATTTTTTACAGGAGATGAAATATCAATATATCATCCAGATAAATATGACGAAGAAGAGAGTGAAAAATTTGGTAAACTTGTAACAGAACTTAATAAGTCAGGAGATATGAATACTTTTTTAAATAAGTTAACAGATTTATATACAGATTATTCAAATTACTATATGCAAAACAATTATATTAATATTATATATCCATTAAGAGGATTTTCTGTAACAATGGGGGCTTCTAGTCAAAATGGTATAACATTATATAATAATTTTCAAGGCTACATTACAGATAGCATAACAATAGAGGATTTAAAAGCAAATAAACAAATGTCAGCAAATGTTTATACAAATTTAAGTACAAATTTAGTATATAATGATGAAGTAATTAGAAAAACTCAAGATGATTTGAATAGAACACCTTATGATAGAGCGTATTTAGCACAAACCGATGAATATACAGTTTTAAAAAATGAAAATAGCTATACATTTTATTCTAGAAATAAAAATAAAGTTGATTCAGTTCTTAATGTAAATAATATGACATCAATGGCTATTTATGATGAAACTACATTCATATATGGAGTAAAAGATGATGGAATTTACATATATAATGCACAAAATATGAACTTAAGACAAATTACAAGTGGACAAGGAGATTTTAATATAACAAGAATTGAGAACAATACAATATATTATGATAACACATCAATAAATTTATAGGAGGAGTAAATGAACTTATTAAAAAAGATTGCAAAAAAAGTAATAGTAAGCATTTTAATATTTTTATTAATATGTTCAGTTTGTACTCCCAAAAGTTCAATGGCTAGTGATAGTGAAACTGGTGTAACAGATGACACAATAGTTACAGTAGAATCTGCACGAGCTCAAATTGTTAATTGGGCAATTTCGTTCATAAATAGTAGTGAGGCACCAAAAGCTTATTATTCTTGGGCTACCGCAGATAGAGCTCAAACTTATCAAAGTCCTGACCCTCAAGATATATATAAGTTTGATTGCGTTGGTTGGGTAAATTTTGTTCTAAATAGATCAATACAAATAGACTATTCGGCAGCAAGAAATGGTACAGGAGGTTTTGTTACACCACAAAGCGGTGTATGTGATAGTTCTCATTTTGCCTCAATTAGTATTAGTGAAATACAACCAGGTGACATTTTAGTTGCACCATCTGCACCACACGTAGCAATCTATTTGGGAAATAATCAAGTGGCAGATATGTGGCAATCACAAAAACTTGGCATAAGAAATATAAATAGTAGCTATACAATGACAGGTTGGTCAGGATGTACATTTACATATGCTGCGAGGTTGGTTTCAGTAGATGGGGCACATTTTACTCCAATAGAAGGAGGGGCTACATTGCCAGAAGGAGGTTCAGAGTCAGGCAATTGGGACACAGAGGAAGTTGATTTGGACCAAATAGCAGAGCAATTTACATTTGATGGCATGCCAACCACAGTAATTTTGGAAGAACAAAATGTAGATATATTTAAGTGGTTTTTTGATGGCATAAGCGGATTTATGGACTACTTAGCTGGTACAATATTTACAGTAGCGATAAAAGGACCAATATTAAGTTTTACAGAAGGAATTAAATCACTAGTAAATGGATTTTTAAATAATTTAAGTTCTACAGAAGATGTAGATTATAATATAGAAAAAATAATTTTTAATGAAGTACCTATATTAGACATAAACTTTTTTAATGGCACTGCCGCAGGGCAAAATGTTGATGCAAATAGTGCAGTTGGACAAATAAGAAACACAGTTGCCACATGGTATGTATCATTTAGAAACCTAGTAATTATTGCTATGGCAGCTATTATAATATACATAGGAATAAGAATGGCTTTATCAACCATTCCACAAACCAAAGCAACATATAAAAGAATGCTGATTGGTTGGGTACAAGCACTAGTAATAATATTTGTTATTCATATGGTAATGATACTAATTATAAATATCAACAACAACATTGTAAATATTTTTGAAAATAGCATAAATCAAATTGACGAATTAGTTACCGCTGAAGATGCACAAGACGCAAATGAAACATCAATATATGATACTATAAGAACAAGAGCTTATGACTTTAGAATTAGTGTAGGATTCCCAGCAACTATAATATATTTAGTTTTAATAATTACATGGTTAAGATTTTTATGGGTCTATACAAAAAGAAGTTTTACAATATTAATACTAGTAGTTATTGCACCATTTATTGGTGCAAAATATGCAATAGATAGTGCAAGTGGAAAAAAAGGAAGTTCATTTAGTAGTTGGTTATATGATTTTACATTTAATGTATTAATCCAAGCAGTACATGCAATAGTATATGTAGTAATAATGAGTAGTGTAATTAATTTTGCTTTTGATTCTATTATAGGATTCATAGTTGCACTAATATTCTTAAACTTTATGCTAAGCGCAGACGAAATATTTAGAAGTATTTTTAACTTTAGCGGAAGATCTTCTTTATCTGCAGAGACAGCCAAACAAGAAGGATATAAAGAAGTTATGCAAACATTTACTGGAGCAGTATTTGTTGGACAAGTATTTAGAGGTACATGGAATTTTGCAAAAGGTGTAGGCAAAGTTACAACTGGAGCAGGCAAAGTTGTATATAAAGAAATTACTAAAAACTTTCCAGAAATCAAAAGAGCTACTAATAACCTATTAAATAAAATAGATAGAAAAATAGAGAATACTTTCCCAAAAATGAAAGAAGACAAGGAAAATCCCAATTCTGCTCAATCTTATGCAGCAAGAATGTCTAATTTAATACACTATAATGCAAAAATTAGAAGACTTTCGAGAGCAGATGGAACTACTGGTGTTAAGGGAAGAAAATTAAAGAAAAATATATCTTCACATACAAAGAAGAGATATACATCTAACTTTAAGATACTAAAGAATGCTATAACTGGAGTAGGTAGTGTAGTGCTTGCTGTACCTTTGACTGTTATCAATACTACAGCCGGGGCAGCATTAATGACAAATGGTATACTAACATTAAAGAAGTTTCCACATAAAAAACATTATAAATCAGAAAAAGGACAAATCAAAAAACAATCGGATTTAACTTATCAAAAAGATAAATATACTAAAAAGAGAGACAAAATATATCAATCAATAGATCTACTTGAATCAATACAAAATCAAGAAGACAATATCAGAAACGAAATGAATGATATATATTCTAACAACAGATTTAGTGATATTGATATTACAGACTTTAAAAATGCAAGTAATGCAATATTAGTTGAAGCTAATACAAAGAAAATTACAGATTTAATAGACGAATACATAAAACAATATAATATAGATACTATTGATAATTCTTCAGTAAATGATATAATAGAAGGAGTAGCAGAGCAAATAGGAATTAACTTAAAATCTGACAAAATCACAAGAAACATTATAGGAAGTAGAGCAAAATCTAGAGTAATTATGCAGAATGCTAAAAAGAGGCAACAGGCTCAAAAGAATGCAAAACCAGGAGAAACAGTTGAAGTTAAATTTACCAAAGATGATATTTCAGATGCAATACAACAAAGTTTGGTAGATACTACAGTAGAAAAAGACTTTAGGCAAGTAACAAGGGATTTAATATCTTTAGACAAAACAATAGGACAATTTGAAAAGAAGGCAAAAACAAAATATAGAAGAGCAAATAAATTCTTAGAAGACCTATAAAATAAAAGAGGTGAAACATGAGTATTAAAAAATTAGTCACAAAATTAAATAAAATAATTATTGTATCTCTTATATTATTAGTAAGCTTTACTAATAATATAAGAGCAGCTGGAACTTTAACTGTTGATGAAGCATTTCTTACTAATCTATTTGAAAGATATATTTCTAGTGAGTATTTTGCTAGAAATGGAGGAAGTATCACTGGAGATCAAACAGCTGAAAGCATGGCTCAAGAAGTATATCATGTTTATGGAGAATGGATAGTGTCAAGATATAATGAGTTATACTCAAGCAGTTCCGAAGCTGATGAAGTAACAAAATCTGAAAATGCTTTAAGGCAGGCATTATCTGATGCAGGTCTTCCAGTTGCATATTCTAGAGGTATTGATGATATTGTTCAATTAGCAGATATAAATAGTATAATCAATAATTCGGGTAATGAACCAACAGAAGAGCCAACGGAACCTATTGAAACAAATAGCAGTTTGGTCGTTGACAAAGAATATTTGAAAGATTTATTTTACAATTATCTTATAGGTGAAGGAGGTATGAGTGCAGCTAACGCAGAACAGATTGCAAATAGTGCAGCAGAAGAATATGGAGATGCAATAGCTCGTGCATATGCAGAGGCGTACAATGCAAGTACAATTATAGATGAAGAACGAAGATGTCAGAATGCACTATCTCAAGCATTATCGTCTACTTTAGGTGAAGATTTTGCAACTCTTAGAGATAATTCAGAATCTGTAGCTTCAACAGAGGTAAACAATAACTCTAATAGTGGAGAAGGAATTTTAGGAACAGTTTTAAATGGCGTAGCAGGTGTAGCATTTTACTTTGTAAAACTATTTCCAATGATTATTGGCTGGCTATTAATGAGAATAATGGGGTTTGCTATAGGAGGAGTTAGTGGCATAAAAGATGGATTCCCTCTTGACAAAATACTATTTAATGACATTCCGCTTTTAGGAGTAAACTTTTTTGAACAAGTAGATCCAAGTGCTCCAAGTGCAGCAATGATAAATGCTTTAAGAGAACAAATATCAATATGGTATGTGGCAATAAGAAATTTAGCTGCAATAATACTTGGAATTATGGTTCTTTATGTGGGAATAAGAATGGCAATTTCTTCTGTTGCAGAAGAAAAAGCAAGATATAAAAAAATGCTAGGAGATTGGGTAGTTAGCCTTGTATTATTATTTGTTTTACACTATATAATGATTTTTATAATCAATATAAATGATAGTTTAGTGGCTGTTTTAACTAATGCAAGGTATTCATCATCTAATGCTTCTACAATCATGGCAGAAGCATGGAATGGTGCAATGGGAATTGATGGCTTCTTTTCATTTACAAAACAAGTGGGGTACATGATAATTTATTTTATGTTAGCTATAATGGCATTTATATTTTTTGCCACCTATGTAAAACGTATGATAACTATAGCATTTTTAATAATGATATCGCCTATTATAACAATTACATATTCTATAGATAGGATGGGAGATGGAAAATCTCAAGCATTAAATACTTGGTTTAAAAACTTTGTATACAATATTTTACTACAACCGTTTCATTGCATTATATATTTAGCATTAGTACAAACAGCTATAAATACTATGAGTACAGGAAACATATCGTCTGTAATCGTAGCGATAATAATGGTATTCTTTATGTACCAAGCAGAAGATATAATTAAAGATATATTCCACTTTGAAGGTAAGAGCGTTGCAAATACAATTGCTCAAGCAGCTTTAGTAACAAGTGCAATAGGGCTAGTATCTAAAGCAGCATCTGGAGGAGGCAAGGTTAGAGGATATATGGGAAGAGGAAATCCTGCAACAAAAAGTACACCAACACCAAAGACAGCACCAACACCAGGAACACCACCAACTCCAGGAACACCACCAACACCAGGAACGCCACCAACACCAGGAACGCCACCAACACCAGGAACGCCACCAACACCGGGAACACCACCAACACCGGGAACACCACCAACTCCAAAAGGAGGAAACGGCACAAATAATCAATCAACAGTATCTGGAGTATTACGTACTATTGGAGGCATAGGTAAGAAAGCAGGATTTGCTACAATTAAAGGCGGATCAAAGTTTGCGGCAGGCTTAGCACTAGGTGCGGCAGGTTTAGCAACTGGCAACTTGGCAAATGCAATAAGTGGATATACAACTGGTTCTAGTGCAATGGGTGGCACCATAGATAGACTCGAAGAAAATTCAAACTTAAGAAAATTTGCTAGCGACTACAATGATGTAGCAGGAGCAAATGGACAAAATATATATGATGGTCATGATGATAACTGGATAAGAGAACATACAAAAGACTTATTAAATGGAGACATCAAACCAGAAGATTATGAAAAAGAATTCTATGATATAGTATCAAAAGAAAGAGATAGATATATTAGCCAAGGCCTTTCTGCAGATGATGCAGTAACACAGGTTGAACAAAATGTTGCAGGTGTACAAGGTGGCTATATAAAAGAAACTGGAGTATTAAGAAGATTTAAAGGAAGTATCAAAAATAGATTTAAACCAAATCCATAAAAAGGCAGGTGAGAAAAGTGGACCAAGATCAAGAAAATACCAATGTAGGAACAACAGGAGCAGACCAAGAAGCAAGTAAACAAGCAAAAAAAACAAAAAGTTCTGGCTCTGGTGTAGCAACCAAAATTGTAAATAAAGCAACTAAATTTAAAAATTGGATAAAATATTTACCGATTATAGGAAAGATACTTTTAATACTTATAGCAATATTAGTAATTGTAGGAATTATAACACTTTTCTCTACTCTTCCAGGATTATATATAGAAAACATAAAGGAGTTTGGGATAAGTTTATGGGGAAACATAGTAGGATTATTTTCAGGAGATAACATTACTACAACAGTTACAAAGGAAGATCAAATTAATTTAGCACAAAGAATCCAAGACATGGGATATGATATTGTAGGATATGGATTTGCAGATGCAAAGTATGAATTAGATGATGAACCTAATTCAGAAGAAATTGATGGTTTTACTAATGGAACTATAAAAGATATAACTCCTCTTGCCAACTCAAAAAACTATTTACAAACTTATATTGCACAAAGTGAAGCAACATATGTACTTTCAACTTGGAGCTTCTTGGGAGAACTTAGAAGCATAGGATCAAATATTAATAATGCTTTTTCACAGGTTGAAAATTGGTTGTTTGGTGAAAGTAATCAAATAATAGAAGAGAATGATGCGAGAGCTTTTTCAGAAGGCATGTTGAATGTGAATATACCAGAAGATGATGAAAATAACATAAATATTAAAGTTGACAGAGAAAACAAATTACTTCAAATGAGAATAAAAAGAGCAGGCCTAGTAAATATATTCTCTAGAGGAGAATTATACTATTTTGACTTATCTGATTGGACATCTGTATATGGTAAACCATTAGAATTATTTCTAGCTCTACATATATCAACAATGATGCCAGATTTAGCTTATGAATTAGCAAGTGCTGATTGTTTTAATACAAAAGTAAATATAGATTTACAAGAGGTGAAATCAACATTCAAAGTTATAATAAAGACTGCAGATGGTCAAGAATTGCAACAAGAAGAAATAATAATATCATATCTACATTATATATGTGGTATACCAATAGAATTTATCAATAGATGTATAGAAGCGGGCAAACTAAATGAGCTATTTCTTCACGTAATGAATAATATAAGCGATATTAGCCTAGAATTAATTAATTTACAAGATGGAGGAACATATGATACAACACAAAGCCCAACAGGAACACATGGAGCAATAAATCTAAGTCAATTAGAGCGTGAATTGTTGGGAGTAGAAGAAGGAGAAGAAACATATAAAATACGTGATGTAGAAGTTATTATACAATCTGAACCAGCAAGTGATTATTCTGGAGTAGAAGAAGTAGAAGTAACTAGAACAGAAGATATGGATAGATATATTAGTATACCAGATTTTGATAATGAATCAGAAAGACAAACAGCAGAAGCAGCTTTGCCTTCAACAAATTTATCTGGATTTACAATAGAACAAATTATTGAAATTACTCAACTGATGCTTGATGGAGCTACAGAAGCAACAACATACTTACCAAGAATATCAAGTGTAACAAAGCATTGGTTCTATAATGACATTGTATTTGAATATGGAACAGCCGGAAAAGCAAAAAGGAAAGTTCAATTTGAAACAGAGAATGAAGATGATCCATTATCTGAAGCAAATTTAAATGGTGCAAGTATAATACTTGATACCACATATACAAATGCAACAGGAGTTTTATACCAACTAGCAGAGCCAGAAGCTACTGGACCAAATGAAGCGATTATTGCATTGTTTAAAGGTGGAAGTGGAATTTTTGATGGAGAGAGTTACAATTTCCCTGGAGAATATTATAGATATGATGGAACTAGAGATACAGCACTTAAAATAGCTAATGCAAAAGCGAGAGATGCAAACAAAACGGAATTTACATTTCAAGGAGAAACGCATCCAGTAGATTCTAGTCAAAACAGTACATTAAATATATCAAAACAACAAGTTTCTTTTGCAACAGAGGACGAAGTTGGAAATCAAACTTTTAATGATGCATATTCAGCATTTTCAATATTAGAAAATGTACATTCTTTAGAAGCAGAAACTGTATATAGACAATTTAAAGAACTATTAATAAACTTAGAATATTTTTCAAGAGAAGACTTCTTGAAACCGTTAAATCAAGTATTACTATGGCCAGTAGAAAGAGTAGGTAGTAGCACAGAAGAATATGATGACAATGCAGAAAATGTAATAAAAGGAATATATAGAAATGAAAATGAATATGGTCTATTTTTAGATAATGGAACAGCCGTAAATTCTGGTGACAGAATTATAGCACCGGGAGATGCAACTGTGGTAAAAGTAGAAGGAGATTCCATAACATTTAAGTTTAAAACTATATCTGATGGGCAAGCACAAGCACTTGAAGCTAAATTTGGAGAAGATTACTCTAGTATAGATAAAAATATTGTACTAGATATGGAAATGACAATTAAAGGTATAAATAGTAGTGTATCTGTCGGACAAGAAGTAACTGCAGGTACTCCAATAGGCTCAGCAACTAGTGATGATATAAGAATAATAATGTATAATGTGGATAAATCATATGTAGAAGATATAGAGACATATATGTATCCTACATATGAAGGAACAAGACAAGTTATTATACTATAGATTTACAATTTAAAACATAAAGGCTGTAAAAAACAGCCTTTAAATTTAAAATATTAGAGAAAATAGTGGAGAAATTAGATGAAAAAATTTTTAATTGGAATAATTATAGTCTTGACTATATTATTAATAGGACAATTAATATATTTTAATTATAGAAATAATTATTATTTGAATAATACAGCTCAAAATAATGAAATTAGCGAGAATATTTTAAACAACAACGCAAATGGTGTAACTACAAATCTTACTAATAATTTTGAAACAAATATCACTACAGAACCAAATGTTATTACTCCAAATGGAATGAGCACTATTGCACAAAACTATACAGGAGAAGTAAGATTGTCTGAAGTAGAAGAAGCATTTTATACTTTTGTACATACTAATATAAATGAAATTTACCAATTAGTACAAAAAAAGAGTATAAATCAAATACTTCAACAATACGACTTAAATACAAGTAAAATAAACAGTATGCATATATATTCTGCAGAAGATTTTTTAGCTATAGCTAGGCAAGTTTTACAAGTAGGAAATACATATTCCAATAGTAGCATTGACAAAACATCATATAATCCCAATGAAGATGGATATACAACATTTTATACAACATTTAATTATAGTAATGTAACACAATTAAGAATAAAAGTTTATGTCGCAAACAGCAGTCAAACTATGCCAAATATAAAGTTTGGAAGCTTAGATGAGTAAAATAGAAGAATAAAAAGTAAATAAAAATGTATATAATTTTACATTATCAAATATGTTAAGAGGAAAGAATATGAAAGAAAAAAATAAATTATTATATATAATTTTAACAATGATAATACTTATATTAATTGCTGTAAATATTAAGCTTTTTATAAATAATCAATTTAATGTATCTCAAAACGAAAATGAAGTTAGTGATAATAAAATACTAAACCAGAATATTAATACAAATTATAACACAGTATCAGCTGAGGAAGACGAAGAAAATAGGACAAATAAAATAGCAACATTAACAGAAAGACAACGTATGCAAACATACTTTGGAACATATATTTCATATGTAGAAAACGAAAAGTATCAGGAAGCATATAATTTGCTATATGACGGTTTTAAACAAAACTATTTTCCATCAATTGAAGACTTTACTAATTATGTACAAAACAATTATCCTAGTAATATTGTAGTAGAATATACAAACATAGAAAGGCAAGGAACGATTTTTATACTAACAGTAAAAATAAGAGATGCCCTAAATGATTCAACTCAAACAGAAGTACAAGAAAATAGAGTAGTAGTAATGGAAAATGCAACAAACGATTTTAAACTATCCTTTGAAGTGATAGAGCAATAAAAATACAAAAGTTTATAGGTAGATCTTAAGACTAAATAATTCACTATACAAATTATTATAAAAACCTAAATAAAATTAAAGGAATAGAAAATGAAGCCAGGAACACGATTTTTATTAGCTTTAAGAAATTTTTGGAAAAAACATTGGAAAGCTATTATTATAGTAATTGTAGTATGGATAACATTAATAATAATAAATGCCTACTTAAGAAATAGACCAGAAGAAACTACTACAACAAATACATATTTTCCCGATTTACCAGTAATCGACTATGGAGGTACAGTACCAAAATCAAAACAAGACGAGGTGAATAATACTATTGATTCATTCTTTAATTATTGTAATAAAAAAGAATACCAAAATGCATATAATTTGTTAACAGAGGACTGCAAACAATATATTTATAGAAATAGTATAGAAGAATTCATGCAATATGTAGACTCTATTTATACAAGTACAAAAATATACAATCTTCAAAACTATTCAAATGTAGATGATGTCTATATTTATGATATAAATATATTAGACGATATAATGTCAACTGGAACTACCGGTGGATACCAAGAGTATAAAGAAAAGATAGCATTAATAGAAATTAATGGTGAAATGAAAATATCCAATCAAGGTTATATAGGTAAGGTCACATTTAATAACATAACTGGTGAAGATGGAAACATAAAAATAAGAGTATTAAATAAAAATATGAGTTATGCCAGAGAAGAATATGAAGTAGAAATAACCAATAAAACAGACGGATATGTACTGATAGGAAATGGAAATATTGCAAATGAGGTTACTCTCAACTTAGGAGATCAAAGTAGACCAGCATTAGGAATAATTAATAACAATATGTTATTAGCCCCAGGAGAAACAACAACATATTATTTATTATTTGATAAATACTATGATGATGGAAAAACACCTACAGAAATAAACTTTAACTTAATAAGACTATATGGTAATAATCAAGAAACCGCGATAGAAGGTTTAAGCACAAATGCTAATACTACTTATAGTATGAACATACATTTAAACTAGTCATAAAAATTCACTTATAACATATAAATGTTGTAGGTGAATTTTTTTAAGTATTTTAGAAAAAACTAAAACGCATAATAAGGAGGAAAGAATAGGTGGTTAGAAAAATAATGAAAATTATATTTACAATTATTATAATGTTTACTATTTTAGTTTTTCCAACATATGCAGATGATTCAAATGAATTAGAAGAAGTAATAATACAAGAGAATGAGAGAAATGAAATAGAAGCTGTAACAAGCTCAAAAACAAAACCAACTATTAATTCAAGAAGATATGCTATTTTAGATAGAGCTTCTGGTAGATGTATTTATGGAAAAGATGAGAACAAACAGACAGCAATGGCTTCAACTACAAAAATCATGAGTATTATTATTGTGGTTGAAAACTGCAACTTAAAAGATAATGTAACAATAACAGCAAAAGCAGCAGGAACAGGAGGGTCAAGATTAGGTTTACATATAGATGATCAAATAACAGTAAATGATTTACTTTATGGTCTAATGCTTAGGTCAGGAAATGATGCAGCTGTAGCACTGGCAATACATACCGCAGGTAGTGTTGAAAAATTTGCTAATCTTATGAATCAAAAAGCAGAAGAACTTGGGTTAACTAATACACACTTTGTAACGCCACATGGATTAGATGATAGTGAGCATTATACTACAGCATATGAGCTAGCCAAAATTACGGACTATGCTTTAAAAAATGAAACGATTGAAAAAATAGTAAAGACAAAAACAACTACAATATATATAAATGGAAATCCAATGCAAATAAGTAATACAAATGAATTACTTGGAAATTTAGAAGGTGTTTATGGAGTAAAAACGGGTTTTACAAATAATGCAGGTAGATGTTTGGTAACAAGCGTAAAAAGAGGAGATATGGATTTAATTATAGTAGTACTCGGAGCAGATACAAGAAAAGATAGAGCAAAAGATAGCATGAAATTAATAGAATATGCATATAAGAAATTTTACATGGTAAATGTTGAGGAAATGATATGCAGAGAATTTGAGATGTGGAAGCAAATAAATCAGAATAGAATATACGTAGATAAAGCATCAAATAGTCTAGAATTAAAACTAGAAGAAATAAAAATAAAATCATTAGCAACAGATGAAGAACCAACAATAGAAATAAATACAGTAAACTATCTAGAAGCTCCAATATTAGAAAACACAAGAATAGGAACAGTAACTGTAAAAATTGGGGATGAATTGATAGAAGAAATAGAAATAAAAGCGAATAAGGAAGTGAAAAAGAGAAGAATTATAGATTATATTGAAATAATGGCTAATATTTATTCGGGAGCAATAAATATATTTAATTAATAAAGAATAGACTAATAAAAGGAGAAGAATAAAAAAATCAAAAATTGATTATAAAAAATAATGAAACCTAATAAAGTTTCATTATTTTTGAGCATATTGGAGGCGACACCCGGATTCGAACCGGGGATCAGAGTTTTGCAGACTCGTGCCTTACCACTTGGCTATATCGCCATTAATAAATTATATTCATTTTAAAACTAAATAGTACCAAAAATAGCTTAATAAAATTAAAAATATTTGTTCAAGATACTAAACAAATATTTTTACATTTTTATGGAGCGGGAAGCGGGGCTCAAACCCGTGACCTTCGCCTTGGCAAGGCGACGCTCTATCAACTGAGCTATTCCCGCACTAGTACGTTATTTATAATATCAAAAATAATGCAAAAAGTCAAGTGATTTTTCAATAATTTTCTATTACTTTATATAAAACTTTTACCACCTAATTAGAAAAAACTTAAATCTAATTAGGTGGATTGCCCGCAGGTGCAAGCAAAGTGGCTGGAGGTGAGATTGTTTTTTGATATAGTTTAATTAGAAATCTAAGAATCTATAGGTCAAAAGAAAAGCAATTATACATGTAAATAGTACGTTACCTAGAATCTCTCCATATAAGATAAATACTCCGATGCATAAGAAAAGAAATATCAATCCAGCCAACAAAAAGAAAACATCTTTTATAATATAGTGCATTAATGCTGAATTCCCATGTTGAAAATAATATATATCTGCAATTAGCCAAAGTATAATGAATAAAAAATAAAAAAAAGAGATTATTCGAATAACCCAACCGCTAAAAAAAACAGATAGTGTAATTTCAATAAAAATAGTAGCCAGAAATGATACAACTAAATTGAGAATAGCTTCCCGTTTATTCATGTTTCCTCCTATTATGAACCAATCCTCCAGCAATACGCCATGCTTAAACACGGTAAAAAATATTTTACTATATTTAAGAAATAAAATCAATTGCTTTAGCTAAAAATATATAAAAAATCTGAAGGAATAAATAAATAATATTTTGAAACAATAATAAATAAAATATTGATTTTACATAAGTTTTGTAATATAATCTCAACTTAAACACTTTTTTAAGAGTAAAACTCTCCAACACGTTGAATAGCAACATGTTGGAGAGTTTAT
>CALXWN010000005.1:0-24939 GCA_944392415.1 uncultured Clostridia bacterium
TTATATCATGGATTAATTGTTATATAAAGGTTTATGGGTAACCTTTTAAAAACCTAAATATATTATACAAGGAGAAATAAAATGCACAATCAAGAAGAAAATGGAGTAGCAGTAACAACCGTTACATCAAACAAAATTTCAAAAGAAAGGGGAAAAACAATGAAAAACGAAAAGACAAGTTTGAATATTAGAAAAATAAAAAAACAAGTAAAAGGTATTACACTTATAGCACTCGTAGTCACAACTATTGAATAGTAATCTAATTGTATCATAAAAATACATATTTGCCGAGTGTTTAAACAGTAAAAATCTAATATTTTGACTATATTTATATAAATTGTCCATATTATTTAAGTATTTTTGAATAAGTTTTTGTTGAATAACATTGTTATATACATCACTAAACCTTTTTAGTTCTTCTTTACACTCGGTTAAAGTCCTTTGAGTGTAAAGAGAATGAAGCTTACTAGCAAGTTTTTTAGCATCTTTCTCAACGGTATATTTAGAAAATTTAGGAACAATATCTGTAAGAGAGTCAACAAAGGTAATGTCAGGAAATGCAATTTTAGCAGTCCTTTTTATGTTTTTGTTGTTATCTACAGATAAGAACAAAATATTTTTTAAACCTCTAGCTTTAAGAGCTTCAAAGCAGTCAAGTCAAAATCTTTTGTTGTTAGTTCTATCTTGATAAATATTGATAAATTGCCTATAACCTTTAATGTCTATACCAATTAAGGTATATATGTCACTCTTTTTAATGTATTCACTTTTCTTTAAGTTGATTTCATTTTTAATTGCGTAAACTACAAGATAAGTTTCATCTAGTCTTCTTTTAGAACATTCCATTAATGTTAATTGATTCATATTTTAATTTCTCCTTTCAAACCATAAAAAGTATGGTATGTAAATTTTTACGTACCATATTTTTTTTAACATAAAATTAATGTACAAAGAATATAATTTTTATTATGATAAAAGTATTTAAGGTAAAAGATTTAATTGGATATTTAGTGAAAATTATTATTGTATTAGTAGCAGTAGCTTTAGTTATAAAGGTACTTGAAATAGGAAAAAAAGATGGTGAAAACGAAACTGCTACTGATTTATCAAGTACATGGCTTTTCTGTATAGATGATATGTTGCCACAGATTGGTATCAATAAGGAAGTAGAAGAAACCAAAGAAACAAGTGGCATAAAATTTGCTTTTTCTTCTGAATTAGAAGTGATGGAGTCAATAGAAAATAATGAAATAGTAGAAGAAAATACTGTTAATACTGAAGAACAGAACAATAATAATGTAAGTGAAGAAAATCCGCAAAATGAAACTTCTAATGGAGAAATAAATAGAGAGTTAACAGTAACGGAAGTAGATAATAGTGGAGTAAATCCAAGATATACGGACGAGTATAACGGGGTTTTTATTAATAATGGAACAAATTATCAATTAACACAAGAAATGTTAACACCAGATGTAGAAGTAAACAAAAATAAAGTTGCAATTTATCATACACATACTTGTGAGAGTTATACTCCAACTGAACAATACCAATATACTGCCAGTGGAAATTTTAGAACAATAGATTTGAACTTTTCAGTTTCAAGGGTAGGTGATGAACTTGAAAAATGGCTAAGTACTTATGGTTGTACAGTAATTCATGATAGAACATATCATGATTATCCTGCGTATAATGGCTCATATTCAAGGTCACTTGTTACAGCTCAAAATGTATTAAGTACAAACCAAGATGCAGATATAGTAATAGATTTGCATAGAGATGCAATAGCAGATGAAACTTATGGTCCGAGAGTAAAAATTGGAGATGAATACGTATCTCAACTTATGTTTGTAATAGGTACAGATGGAGCAAATTCAGCACATACAAATTGGCTACAAAATTTAAAGTTTGCTATTAAAGTTCAGCAAAAAGCAAATGAATTATATCCAGGGCTATTTAAACCAATAATATTAAGAAATTCAGAATACAATCAACATGTAGCAAAAGCTGCTTGCATTATTGAAGTGGGTTCAACTGGTAATACTTTAGAAGAAAGCATGGGAGCAATGAAATATTTAGCAAGAATACTAGAAGAAACATAAGAAATTCAAAAAATCTCTTGAAAGTATTTATAAAATATAATAAAATTGTTAAAAAATATATTTATATTAAATATGTATCTGAGCGTAAACTCTAACAGGAGGGGCAGAGAATGATAAAAAAATTACCTTATGGAATAAGTGATTATGAGAGAATAATAACAAATAACTATTATTATGTTGATAAAACAAAATATATAGAAATACTAGAAAATTTGCCACAACCATATATAACATTTCTAAGACCAAGAAAGTTTGGAAAAACGCTTTTTACAAGTACAATCGAGAATTATTATGACATAAAAAAGAAAGATAAATTTGAAACTTTATATAAAGACACATATATAGGTAACTACCCAACGATATTAAAAAATAGTTATCATATATTAAGATTTAACTTTTCAGGAATAGATACGTCTACTGTAGATACAACAATTGATGGATTTAAAAGAGAAGTAGGTTCTTCTATAAAATTATTTGTGCAAAGATATGGACTTGACTTTTATGTGAATATGGAAGACGAAGCAGAAAACATATTAGATAACTTAATAAAAGCATTTATAGTGCAAAGAGCTAATGATAAGATTTATGTAATTATAGATGAGTATGATCATTTTGCGAATGAACTGCTTGGCTTTGATACTGACCAATTTAAGAATTTGGTTTCAAAGAATGGAAAAATAAGAAAATGGTATGAAATATTAAAAAAAGGAACAGAAACAGTAATAGACAGAATATTTATAACAGGTGTAGCTCCAATAACATTAGATAGTCTAACTTCTGGATTTAATATAGGAACAGATATAACTAGAGATGAAGAATTTAATGAAATGCTAGGGTTTACAGAGGAAGAGCTTGTAAAACTATTGGATGCTCAAGAAATTTCTAAGGAAAAGCAAGAAGAAATATTGCCAATAATGAAAGAAAATTACGATGGATATAATTTTTCTATAAATTGTGAAGAAAAAATATATAATTCAACAATGTGCTTATATTTTTTAAGTAATTATATAAGATTAACCAACTTGCCAGAAAACTTAGTAGATGTAAACATAGCGAGTGATTATAGCAAAATAGGAAAAATGTTAGACTTATGTAAAGGAAAAAAGCGTGCTGAAATAATAGAAAAAACAGTTTCTGGAGAAGGAATTTTGTCTGAAATAACACAAAAGTTTAATCCAGCAATGGAATTTACAGACACAGATTTAGTGTCAATGCTTTATTATTTGGGATATTTAACAATAGAAGGAACAGAAGTAGGTTTCCCAAAGTTAAAGGTACCCAATAAAGTAATGAAAGAGATATATTCAGAGTATTTTTTAAAAACATTAGGACAAGACTTTAGTAACAATATTATAGATAGTTATTCAGAGATAACAAAAGAGTTGGCATTAGAAGGAAAAATAGACAAAATAACAGAAATATTGCAAAAGTATTTAAAAAATTTATCAAACAGAGATTACCAAAGATTTGACGAAAAATATGTAAAACTTATTTTTTATTGTATATCAATGAACTTGAAAATGTACACAGTAAAATCAGAGATAGAAGTACAAAGAGAATACCCGGATATACTATTAGTACCAAGGGATAGAGGCAAAGGATATAATAGCATAATGGTAGAATTTAAGTATTTGAAAAAGGGAGAAGAAGGAAAGCTAAAAGAAAAACAAAAAGAGGCAAAAGAACAGATAATCAAATACAGTAATTATGAAGAAATAAAAGATATAGATAAACTAAATAAATACACTATAATAGCAGTTAATGACAAATTATATGTAGAAAAAGTATGAAATTAAATCGAAGTAATGTTAAAATTTTTTAGTGTAAAATTAAATATGGCTATTGAAAGTATTAAAAATTATAATAAAATAATTAAAAATCAAAGGAGGAAGCTAATGGCAAATATTAAATTGGATTTTAAAGAATCAAAAGTTAAAATGGAAGAAATATTAGAACATGCAGGTGTTGTAGAAGAAATAAATCAAGAACTACTAGACAAATCTGAAGATGAAAGCGAATTTTTAGGTTGGCTTAAATTACCAACTGAATATGATAAAAAAGAATTCGAAAGAATTAAAAAATGTGCTCAAAAAATTAGAAAAGATTCAGATATTTTATTAGTTATAGGAATTGGTGGCTCATATTTAGGAGCTAGGGCTGTTATTGAAGCATTACATAGTTCATTTTCACAAATGAAAGATGATAAACCACATATTATATTTGTTGGAAATAACCTAAGCCCAGATTATATTAATGATGTTATAGATGTATTGCAAGGGAAAGATTTTAGTATAAATGTAATTTCAAAATCAGGAACTACAACAGAGCCGGCAATTGCTTTTAGAATATTTAGAGAAATTCTAGAAGGAAAATATGGAATTAAAGAAGCTAGAAAAAGGATATATGTAACAACAGATAAGAAAAAAGGAGCATTAAAGCAATTATCAGATACAGAAGGATATGAAAGCTTTGTAATACCAGATGATGTAGGTGGAAGATTTTCTGTACTTACTGCAGTTGGTTTATTGCCAATAGCAGCAAGTGGATTAAACATTGACAAATTAATGGAGGGAGCAAGAATAGCTGAGGATAAATATTCAGATAGTTCTTTAGAATACAACCAATGTTATCAATATGCGGTTGCTAGAAACTTGCTATATGAAAGAGATAAGTCAGTAGAAATGCTAGTTTCATACAACCCAAGAATGCATTATTTTATAGAATGGTGGAAGCAACTATTTGGTGAAAGTGAAGGAAAAGATGGAAAAGGTTTATTCCCATCAGGAGCAGAATTTACAACTGACTTACATTCATTAGGACAATATATACAAGAAGGAAGAAAAATATTATTTGAAACAGTTTTAGATATTGAAAACTCAAATACAGATATTACAATAAACATGGATGAAGATAACTTAGATAATTTAAATTATTTGTATGGCAAAAAATTAAGCTATGTAAATAAAATGGCAATGCAAGGAACAATAAAAGCACATTCAGAAGGCGAAGTACCAAACATAATTATTCATATAGATGAACTTAATGAGGAGACAGTAGGACAACTTATATATTTCTTTGAAAAAGCATGTGCTATGTCAGCAGAGCTTTTAGAAGTAAATCCATTTAATCAACCAGGTGTAGAAAAATATAAAACAAATATGTTTAAATTATTGAAAAAGCCTGGGTATGAAGAAAAATAAATTAGTTAAAATTATATAAGAATAATCTTATTACTATAATTTTTAAATTGTTTTATAGATTTAGCTTAAAAATCTAAATAATATAAGGAGAAAGTATTTAATATACGAAAATAAAAAAATGCAAGAATTTATTATACAAATAATTGAAAATTGGGGTTACCTGGGTGTTGGATTGTTGATAGCAATTGAAAATATATTTCCACCAATACCTTCAGAAGTAATATTAGCATTTGGTGGATTCATGACAACAAAAACTGCACTAAATGTGGTTGGAGTAATAATCGCAGCGACATTAGGTTCAACTATTGGAGCGATTGTACTCTATCTAATTGGTAAAATTTTAAATAAAGAGAGATTAGAAAAAATAGTATCTGGAAAAATAGGAAAAGTTCTTAGACTAAAGAAAGAAGATATAGAAAAAGCAGATAAGTGGTTTGATACAAAAGGGCAAAAAACAGTATTTATTTGTAGATTCATACCAATAGTAAGAAGTTTAATTTCAATTCCTGCTGGTATGAGTGAAATGAAAATGTGGAAATTCTTATTGTATACAATATTAGGTTCAACAATTTGGAATACTGTATTAGTATGCTTGGGAAAAGCTTTGGGCGATTCATGGGAAACAGTTGTAAATATTTTTGACCAGTTCTCAAATGTGATTTTGGTATTACTAGTAATTGCTTTTGTAGCAATTCTAGTTTGGTGGTTTGGCTTTAGAAAAAAGAAGAAAGCAAGTAAGCAACAATAATTTGGTAAGGCAACATATATAATTCATGGTTATGTAAAATAGTTGTGAATTGTAATTAAATATGAGATTTAATTATAAGCTCTGAAAGGAGGAATGCAAAGTATGATAAAAAAATTACCATATGGTATAAGTAATTATCAGGAATTGATAGAAGATGATTATTACTATGTAGACAAAACAAAATATATTGAAATGCTAGAAAATTTAGCGGAAAAAAGAATAATGTTTTTACGACCAAGAAAGTTTGGAAAAACATTGTTTACAAGTGCAATAGAAAATTATTATGATATAAAAAAGAAGGATAAATTTGAAAGATTATTTAAGGAGACATATATAGGCAAACATCCAACACTGCTAAAAAATAGTTATCATATATTAAGATTTAATTTTTCGGGAATAGATACTACAGATGAAGAAACAACAATGAGAGGATTTAAAGAAAAAGTAATGATTTCAATAGATGGATTTGCAAAAAATTATAGGATAGACTTTTATACAAATCCAGAATTAACACCAGAAGGAATGCTTAGAAGTATAATAGAAGCGTTTAAATTTCAAAAGCAAAATCAAAAAATATATGTAATAATAGATGAGTATGACCATTTTGCAAATGAATTATTAGGATTTAATACAAATCAATTTAAAAGTTTAGTTTCGAAAAATGGAAAAGTAAGAAAATGGTATGAAGTTCTAAAAGAGGGAACGGAAACTGTAATTGATAGGATATTTATAACAGGTGTAGCACCAATTACATTAGATAGTTTGACTTCTGGATTTAATATTGGAACAGATATAACTAGAGATGAAGAATTTAATGAAATGCTAGGTTTTACAGAAGAGGAACTTGTAGAATTAATGAATGCTCAAGAAATTTCTCAAGAAGAGCAAAAAGTATTATTACCAATAATGCGAGAAAACTATGATGGGTATAGATTTTCGATGAATGGAAAAGAAAGAATATATAACTCAAATATGTGTTTATATTTTTTGAGCAATGCAATAAGATTAAAAAGGATGCCGGATAGTTTGGTAGATGTAAACATAGCAAGTGATTATAGTAAAATAGGAAAAATGCTTGATTTGTGCAAAGGAGAGAAGCGTGCAGAAATAATAGAAAAAACAGTTTCAGGAGATGGTATATTGTCTGAAATAACACAGAAGTTTAACCCAGCAATGGAATTTACAGACACGGACTTAGTATCAATGCTTTACTATTTAGGATATTTAACAATATTAGGTGAAAAATTAGGCAAGCCAGAGCTAAAAGTTCCAAACAAAGTAATGAGAGAAATATACTCAGAATATTTCATGAAACTAATTGAAGATAAAGCAAATATGCAAATAGATAATGATGAATATAATCAAGTTTTAGAGGAATTAGCTTTAGAAGGAAAAATAGATAAAATAACAGAAATACTTCAAAAATACTTGAAAAATTTATCGAATAGAGATTATCAAAGATTTGATGAGAAGTATATTAAACTAATATTTTACTGCATTTCTATGAATTTGAAAATATACAATGTAAAATCTGAGATAGAAGTACAAAGAGAATATCCGGACATACTTTTAGTGCCAAGGGATATGCGCAAAGGATATAATAGTGTAATGATAGAGTTTAAGTATTTGAAAAAAGGAGAAGAAAGTAAAATAAAAGAAAAGCAAAAGGAAGCAAAAGAACAAATACTTAAGTACAGTACTTATGATGAAATAAAAGACATAGAAAAGTTAAACAAATATACAGTAGTAGCAGTTAATGATAAATTATATGTAGAAAAGGTGTAAAATAATAAATAAAAAAACTATTGACTTTTTTACATAAAACGTTGTAAAATAGTCATATCATATATAAAAACTATATATAAGACACGGTAGATAAACAAGCCTTTATAGAGAGCTAGTGGTGGTGAGATGCTAGTAAGAAACTATTTATTTATTATCACTTATATGTTGCTTAGACGAAAGCGGTTGTTATTAGTTTAAGTCGTAAATCTGCGTTAAAGATATTAAAGAGAAAAGAATAAGAAAAATATAAATTCTTTTAAATTAGGTGGTACCGCGGAAAGACTTCGTCCTATAAGGATGGAGTCTTTTTCCGTTAGGGACGGACCAAAAAGTAAAATTTTACGAAAAGGACCGTCTCCAACAGAAAATGCACTACTCACAAATTCAAGGAGGTAATTATGGAAAAAGAAAAGAAAGACTACAGTCAAACACTTAACTTACCAAAAACAGACTTCCCAATGAGGGGAAATTTACCTGAAAAAGAACCAGGTATATTAGAAAATGTTTTTGAAAACGGTTTGTATGAAAAAGTTTTAAAGAAAAATGAAGGTCATCCAAGCTTTGTACTTCACGATGGACCTCCATATGCAAATGGAGAAATACATGCAGGACATGCCCTAAATAAAATTCTAAAAGATACAATAGTTAGATACAAGTCAATGAAAGGCTATTATTCACCATATGTACCTGGTTATGATACTCATGGTATGCCAACTGAAAAGAAAGCTATTGAAAAATTAGGACTAGACAGAAGTAAAATTCCTGTTACACAATTTAGAGATACTTGCCAAGATTTTACTAGAAAATATAAAGATATTCAAACAGAAGGCTTCAAACGTTTAGGAGTTCTAGGAGATTGGGAGCATCCATATATTACTTATGACCCTAAAATGGAAGCTAGACAAATTGGTGTATTCGGAGATATGTATCAAAAAGGATATATATATAAAGGATTAAAACCAGTTTATTGGTGTACTGATTGTGAAACAGCATTAGCTGAAGCAGAAATTGAATACAAAGATGATGAAGCAACCTCTATATATGTTAAATTCCCAGTTGTTGATGGAAAAGGAATATTAGATGATGAAAATACTTATATAGTAATTTGGACAACTACTCCTTGGACATTACCTGGAAATATGGCAATTACAGTAGGACCAGACTTTGAATATAGCTTAGTAAAAACAAATGTTGGAAACTTAGTTATGGCCAGTAGACTAGTAGAAAAAGGTATGAAACTTGCTGAAATAGAAGATTACGAAGTTTTAAAAACATTTAAAGGTGAAGATTTAAAAGGAGTACAATGTAGACATCCATTCCTAGAAAGAAATTCAGTAGTTGTTTTAGGCGGAGAAGATGGAGTTAATGTTACATTAGAAGAAGGTACTGGAGCTGTACACACTGCACCTGGATATGGTAAAGAAGACTATTTACAAAGCCTAAAAGATGGTCTAGAAATAAAAGTTGCAGTAAATGACAAAGGTGTTCAAACAGAAGAAGCAGGACCTTTTGCAGGAATGTACTATGCAAAATCAAATAAAGAAATAACAAAATGGCTTGAAGAAAATGGTTATTTATTAAAAGCAGTTAAATTAGTTCACTCATATCCACATTGCTGGAGATGTAAAAAGCCTATCATATTTAGAGCAACACCACAATGGTTTGCATCAGTTGATGGATTTAGAAATGAAGTTTTAAAAGCAATAAAAACAGTTAAATGGCATCCAGCATGGGGTGAAGAAAGAATGACTGAAATGATAAGAGGCAGAAGTGACTGGTGCATATCTAGACAACGTACATGGGGAGTTCCACTTCCAATATTCTATTGTGAAGACTGCGGAGAACCTTATGTTACAAAAGAATCTATAAAGAAAATTCAAGACATATTTGGAAAAGAAGGTTCAAATGCATGGTGGGCAAAAGAAGTAGAAGAGCTTATGCCAGAAGACGCAAAATGTGCTAAATGTGGATGTACACATTTCAAAAAAGAAACAGATATAATGGACGTTTGGTTTGACTCAGGTTCAACACATCAAGGTGTTTTAGTAGAAAGAGGATTAAGCTATCCAGCAGATTTATACCTTGAAGGAAATGACCAATATAGAGGCTGGTTCCAATCATCACTTCTAACATCAGTTGCAACAAAAGGAATAGCTCCATATAAAGAAGTATTAAGCTGTGGATTTGTTGTGGATGGACAAGGAAGAAAAATGTCTAAGAGCTTAGGCAATGGTGTATCTCCAATAGATGTATGTAAAAAATATGGTGCAGATATACTAAGACTATGGGTACTTTCAGCTGATTATTCAATGGACGTAAACTTATCTGATGATATATTAAAAGGAATCTCAGATGTTTATAGAAAAATAAGAAATACAGCAAGATATATATTAGGAAATACAAATGACTATGACCCAGAAAATCCAGTTGCTTATAAAGATTTAATGGAAATAGACAAGTGGGCATTAACAAGACTTAACAAATTAATTCGTGATTGCACGAAAGATTATGATGAATATGATTTTGCAAATTGCTATCACGATATAAACCAATTCTGCGTTGTAGATATGAGTAGCTTCTATCTAGATATAATAAAAGACAGATTATATACATCAAAAGCTGATTCGCTTGAAAGAAGAGCAGCTCAAACAACAATGTATTATATACTAGACGCTTTAGTAAAAATATTAACACCAATGACTTCATTTACAGCAGAAGAAATTTGGAAAGCTATGAAGCATACTGTGCAAGAAAATGTAGAAAGCCCAATGCTTACAGATTACCCAACTCCAGTAGACATGTGGGATAACAAAGAATTGTCAGACAAATGGGAAAAAATAATAAAACTAAAAGATGTAGCTTCAAAAGAATTAGAACTTGCAAGAGCAAATAAAACAATTGGAAATTCACTAGATGCAAAAGTTACAATTTATGCAGAAGGTGATGAATACAACTTCTTAAAAGAAAATGAAGACTTAATAAAATTAGTTTTAATAGTTTCTGGCTTAAAAATAGAAGAAAACAAACGTAAAGAAGAAAAAATGGGTATAAAAGTTGAACATGCTGATGGCGAAAAATGTGAAAGATGTTGGATGTATGATGAACATACAGAAGATGGCTTATGCCCAAGATGTAGAGAAGTTTTAGGAAAATAAATATATTTTTAATTAAAAATCGTCCTAGATAAAAAAATTCAAAAAACCCCTTGCATAAAAATTAAATTAGTGATATAAATTAATTGGTACGATATTGATGCACACTAAATCTGAAATGGTTTGGTTTACATTAATTGTTAAAGGTAGGTTAAAAAAAAACGCTTTTTTAGCCTATCTTTTTCTTTTTTTTCGAACATGCCTCCAAGCGTTGGGCAAGAAAGGATATATTATATGAAATTCATTTTTGTAACAGGTGGAGTAGTATCAGGATTAGGCAAGGGTATGACAGCAGCGTCTTTAGGAAGGTTGCTAAAAAACAGAGGATATAAGGTAGCAAATCAAAAACTAGACCCATATATAAATGTTGACCCTGGAACCATGAGCCCATATGAACATGGAGAGGTTTTCGTAACAGAAGATGGAGCTGAAACAGACCTAGATTTAGGACATTATGAAAGATTTACAGATGAAAATTTAACTGGAAATTCAAGCATCACCAGTGGAAAAATTTATTTAGAAGTAATAGAAAAAGAAAGAAGAGGAGACTACCTTGGAAAAACAGTTCAAGTAATTCCTCATATAACAGATGCAATAAAAGAAAAAATATATAATTTCAAAAAACAAGGTGTAGATATAGTTATTACTGAAATAGGTGGAACAGTTGGAGACATAGAAAGCCAGCCAATGCTTGAATCTATAAGACAAATTGGTATTGAACAAAAAGATGTAGACACAGTATTTATTCATGTAACACTTTTACCATATATTTCAGGATCAAATGAGCTAAAATCAAAACCAACTCAACACTCGGTAAAAGAACTTCAATCTTTAGGAATAATGCCAGACGTATTGGTGTGTAGAGCAGACACAACCATACCAGAAAAAATGAAAGAAAAAATTGCCTTATTTTGCAATGTAAAAAAAGAAAATGTTATAGAAAATAAAACTGTAGATAATTTGTATGAGATTCCTTTAATGCTAGAGAAACAAGGTTTAGCAGAGGCAGTTTGCAAAAAATTAAATTTAAAAAATAAAGAACCACATAATGAAGAATGGGAAAAATTAATTAAAAAAATTAAAAGTACAAAAGATAAAAACGTAAATATAGCTATTGTAGGCAAATATACCAAACTAGAAGATTCATATTTATCAGTAATAGAAAGTATAAAACATGCAGGATATGCAAATGCTGTAAAAACAAATGTTGAATTAGTTGATAGTGAAAAAATAACTCCTTCAAATGTAAAATTAATACTACAAAAATATGATGGCATAATAGTACCAGGAGGCTTTGGAAATAGAGGCATAGAAGGAATGATAACAGCTATAAAATATGCACGAGAAAACAAAGTACCTTTTTTAGGCATATGCTTAGGGATGCAAATGTGTGTTATAGAATTTGCAAGAGATGTATTAAAATTAGAAGACGTAAATTCAGAAGAATTTGAACCAAATGCCAAAAATTTGGTAATACACATAATGGAAGAACAAAAGAAAGTTAATAAAAAAGGTGGAACAATGAGGCTTGGAGCCTACCCTTGCAAATTAGTAGAAAAAAGCAAAGTCATGAAAATGTATAGCAAGTATTTGTTAAATAAAGAAGAAAGATCATCAAATAAAGAATTGAATAGTAAATTTTTGAGAGATCTATCAAATCAAAGCATAATATCAGAAAGACATAGACATAGATATGAATACAACAATGATTATAGAGAACAAATGGAACTAAAAGGTTTGAGAATAGCAGGAACATCACCAGACGAAAGCTTAGTAGAAATAGTAGAACTAGAAAATCATCCATTTTTTGTGGGATGCCAATTCCATCCAGAATTCAAATCAAGACCAAACAAGCCTCATCCTTTATTTGTTGAGTTAGTTGCAAAAAGTATAAAATAAAAAAATTGTGAACATTTTGTGAAAATTAGCAATCTCTATTGACAATTGCTAAAAAAAGATATAAAGTATTAGCAGTCATTAAGAAAGAGTGCTAAAGAAAACAAAATGTTCATGTTTTTTTATGAAAAATGTTTAAACATTTATTTTAAAAAATAGCACAAACACAACATATTATACCAAAACTGGCATACAATAAAATGACGAGAAATAAGGAGGTAATTTATATGTTAAAACCATTAGGAGACAGAGTTGTTGTAAAAATGTGTGAAGCAGAAGAAACAACAAAAAGCGGAATTATTTTATCAAGTGGAAGTAAAGAAAAACCACAAATTGCAGAGGTAATTGCAGTAGGACCTGGAGGAAAAGTAGATGGTGAAACTGTTGAAATGCAAGTTAAAAAAGGAGATAAAGTAGTTTTAAATAAATATGCAGGAACAGAAATAAAATATGAAGGAGAAGACTACATAATAGTTAGACAAAGTGATATTCTAGCTTTAGCTGAATAATGAACAAAATGATTACAGGTCATTTGAAATGAAAGATATTTAAGAATGAATAGTTTAAAAATTTAATTATTAATAAATAATTGAAGGAGGAAATTGTTATGGCAAAGGATATAAAATTTGGCGAGGATGCCAGAAAAAAATTATTAAATGGTGTTAACAAATTAGCTGACACAGTTAAGGTTACATTAGGACCAAAAGGAAGAAATGTAGTTCTAGATAAAAGCTTTGGAGCACCACTAATCACAAATGATGGTGTTACAATAGCAAAAGAAATTGAATTAGAAGATAAATTTGAAAACATGGGTGCTAGGCTTGTAAAAGAAGTTTCGGAAAAAACAAACGATGTTGCAGGTGATGGTACTACAACAGCAACAGTATTAGCACAAGCTATGTGTAGAGAAGGTGTAAAAAATGTTGCAGCTGGTGGAGACCCAATGGCTATAAAAAGAGGTATGGACAAAGGAACAGAAGCAGCAGTTGAAGCATTAAAGAAAATTAGTTCACCTGTAAATGGAAAAGATGATATAGCAAGAGTTGCAAGTATATCGGCTAATAACGAAGAAGTTGGAAACTTAATTGCAGATGCAATGGAAAAAGTTACAACAAATGGTGTTATTACAATTGAAGAATCAAAAACTTCAAATACAGAGTTAAATGTAGTAGAAGGAATGCAATTTGATAAAGGTTATGTATCTCCATATATGGTAACAGATACAGAAAAAATGATAGCAGATATGGATAACCCATACATTTTAATTACAGATAAGAAAATAGACAATATCCAAGAAATACTTCCATTACTAGAAAATGTAATGAAAATGTCAGGAAAACTAGTTATTATATGTGATGATATAGAAGGAGAAGCATTATCTACATTAATCCTTAACAAATTAAGAGGAGTACTTAACGTAGTAGCTGTTAAAGCACCTGGATATGGTGACAAACGTAAAGAAATGCTACAAGATATAGCAGTTCTAACAGGTGGTGAAGTTATAACTTCAGATTTAGGATTAGAACTAAAAGATACAGAAGTAACACAACTTGGCAGAGCAAAACAAGTTAAAGTAGAAAAAGATAAAACAATAATAGTAGACGGCGCTGGAGACAAAGGGCAAATTGCAGACAGAGTAGGACAAATAAGAGCTCAATTAAATGAAGAAAAGAGCGACTACGAAAAAGAAAAATTACAAGAAAGACTAGCAAAACTAGCTGGTGGAGTAGCTGTAATTGGAGTTGGTGCTGCAACAGAAGTTGAAATGAAAGATAAAAAGTTAAGAATAGAAGATGCATTATCTGCAACAAAAGCAGCTGTTGAAGAAGGAATAGTTGCTGGTGGTGGAACAGCATATATCAATATCATACCAGAAGTTGCAAAAGCTGTCGAAAAACTTGAAGGAGACGAAAAGATTGGTGGAAAAATTATCTTAAGAGCTCTAGAAGAACCAGTAAAACAAATAGCTGTAAATGCAGGATTAGAGCCAGCTGTAATACTTGAAAAAGTTAAAGCAGAAAAAGAAGGAATTGGATTTGATGCTAAAAACGAAGAATACGTAGATATGAAAAAAGCCGGCATAGTAGACCCAACAAAAGTTTCAAGAAGTGCTCTTCAAAATGCTGAATCAATTGCATCAATGATACTTACAACAGAAAGCATTGTAACAGACATTCCAGAAAAGAAAGAATGCAATTGTGACAACCATGGCGCAGACGCAGGAATGGGCGGAATGTATTAATTAAATAATTAGAAAGAAAGACTTAATAGGTGTAAAATCTTATTAAGTCTTTTAGTTTATTTAGTAAAGGTTAATTGTAAAACTAAATTTAAAATAAGAAAATTTAAGAAATTATTGAAAAAAACTAGTATTTAATATAAAATATTATTACAAAATGAAATATTATTAATTTGTAAAGTCTAAATTATAAAACTTTTGTGAGGGGAAAAAATAAGATGAAAGGAAAATTTTTAAAATTACTTAACATATTACTAATAATATTGATTTTATGCATAGTATTTAACTTTAATACAAGTAATGCAGAAACAGTAAAAACAATGAAAATTGTAATTGACCCAGGTCATGGTGGACACGAGACTGGTGCAATAAATTATACTGATGGAATAATGGAAAAGGATATAAATTTAAAAACTGCAAGGTATTTAAGAGAATATTTACAAAATTACTATGGCGTTGAAATCATAATGACACATGATGGATTAGACAGTAATACAGAAATGTCCATAGTAGATAGGGGAATGGTCGCAAGAAATAATAATGCGGATTTACTTTTATGTTTGCATTATAATGCAGCATCAGAAGGAAATTCTTGGCATGGTGCTGAAGTATATGTAACAGCCAATACATCTTGTTATAAATATAATCAAGAATCAACAGAAATAGGAAATTTAATATTAAGAAATTTATCAAATTTAGGATTATTTAACAGAGGAGTAAAAACAAAACATTGCCAAGATACTGGACCAAAGTGGGAATATTCTGATGGAACAAAGGCCGACTATTATGGCATTATAAGATATGCAATGAAAGGAAATGCAGAAGACAGAGGACCAGACATAACAAATGGTTCAGGAATAACATCAATTTTAATAGAACATTGTTTTATATCTGGTAGTGATGTTCAGTTTATAAATACAGATGCAAAACTTCAAAAATTGGCTCAGGCAGATGGACAAGCCATTGTAGAACATTATGGATTAAAACCAAAAAAAGATGTTGTAGCAGAACTAATATTAGACAAAACAAGCGTGGATATGATAGTTGGAGATAAAACAAAAATAGATTATACAATAAATCCAAGTACGGCTATAAACAAAAAAGTAAATTGGAAAACTAGTGATAGCAAAATTGCAACTGTAGATGAAAATGGTAACATAATAGCAGTAGGAGCAGGAACAGCAACAATTACAGCAACAGCAGATGGCAATGATAAAGTATCTAGCAAAGTTCAAGTAAAAGTAACAAATCCCAACATAACAATTCAAAATGGTGAAAGAGCAAGTATGCTTGAAGGTTCAAAAATGCAATTGTTTATAGATACAGGAGTACTAAGCAGTAAAGTAACTTTTAAATCATCTGATGAAAATATTTTAAAAGTAGATAGCAATGGTTTAGTTACTGGACTAAAAGAAGGAACAGCCAAAATAACAGCAACTTATGAAGAATATAATAAAATAGATACTATAGGAATAACTGTAACCAAATTAAATGAAGCTGAAAAAATAGAAATAGAAAACTACAAAGAAACAAATGGAGTAATATCTAATTTTGCAAGAGAGATTAGCCCTACAGAATTTGCAAAACATATAAAGGTTACAGAAGGATTAGAAGTTAGAGTAAATGCTGAAAATTTTGTAGGAAGTGGAACGAAAATTGAAATTTACAGAGGCAATGATTGTATTCAAACTTATATTTGCAAATTATATGGCGATGTAAATGGAGATGGAAAGATTTCGGCAATGGACTACATGCTTATTAAAAATAAAATAATGGAAGTTAAAGACATAACAGGAACTATGCAAAAAGATGTTGCGGATGTAAATTCAGATGGAAAAGTTTCAGCTTTAGATTATATGCTTATAAAAAATGATATATTAGATGTAAAGAAAATAGATATTAAATAAAAGGGAGATATTTATTATGATTAAGAAAAAAGTATTAATTAGTATTTTAATAGTTTCAGTAGCTATGATTATATTGTTTATGCCAAATGCTTATGGAGCATCACTAACAATTAGTGCATCAAATTCAAATCCGACAGTAGGAGATTCAATTACAATTACGGTAGGAAGCGGAGTAGGAGGCAAAGTTAGTTTATCATCTTCAAATCCAAGTGTCATAAGTGTTTCATCATCAATGTTTATAGACTATAACTCAGCAAGTTTTACAGCAAAAGCAAATGGTGTAGGAAGTTGTACAATTACTGTAACAGCAGTAGATCTTGTTTCAACAGATGCAGAGCCAGTAGAAATTACAGGCAGTAAATCAATAACAATAAATGTAAAAGAAAAACAAGTGGAAGCTCCAAGTGACGATAATGAATCAAGCAATGGAGGTTCAAATGGAACAAACTCAGAAAATTCAAATAAGGAAAATAATAATTCAGGAGGCTCAAATTTATCAGCAAGTAATAAACCAAACACAAACAAAGATGCTGTTAAAAATGTAAAAGAAACAGAACAAAAAGAGGAAGCTACACCACAATTTGGAATGAATTCACTTATGCTAAATGCAGTAAATGAAAATGGTGAAAAGCAAGAAATTGCATTTAATCCTACATTTAATATTGATACATATGAATATACAGCCGAAATAGAAAGCAATATAGTAGATGTAGAGGTTTTGACAGAAGCAGGAGAATATAACGATTATGTAAAAGTTGAAAAGCCAGAAAGCTTTAACGCAGGTGAGAATATTATAAAAATCACTATGCAAAAAGATGATATGAGTTTAAATTACACAATAAAAGTAAATAAAAAAGAGCGTGAAGAAACAGTAGAAACTGTAAGCGATGCAGTGTTAGAATCGGAGAATAAAAAACAAACTTTAATAACGTTTACAATACCACAATTTATAGCGGTAATACTTACAATATGTCTAATTGAAGGACTACTACTAAAATTACCTTGGAAGAAAATGATAATGGCTTGTAAAAGGAAAAAAGGCTTTGGAGAAGAAGATGATGAATTAGATAATGATATTGACGACAACCAAGAATAAAAATGTAGATTTAAAAGAAAGGGCGGAGTTTTATGTACCAAATAATTTGCCAAAGTGAATTTAAAACAAAAGAATATGCAAAAAATTTAGCAGAAATATTAAAAAAAGGTGATGTACTTGTTCTTTCAGGCGAACTAGGAGCTGGAAAAACAAAATTTGTAGAAGGAATTTTGGCTCATTTTGGTATGCAAGATGAAATATCTAGCCCCACTTTTACAATAGTAAATGAATATAAAAACGATGAAATAAGTATTTACCATTTTGATTTATATAGACTTGGAGACATATATGAATTTGAAAATATAGGAGGAGAAGAATATTTTTCAAAAGGAATATGTATATTCGAGTGGGGAGAATTAATCGAAGATATTTTGCCAAATGATTATATAAAAATATCTTTTGAAAAAAACGATAATAATCCAGAAGAACGAATACTTAATATAGAAACTTTTGGAGAGAAATATAATAATATTGATTTTAATAGTTTTGAAAGTGATAAATAGGAACCTATTAAAAAATTAGGTAGGTGAAGAATGATGAGTAAATTTATAGATAAAGTAAAAGAAATAAAAAAAGAAAATGAGAAAATAGCAATATTTGTTGATATGGACGGAACAATTGCTGAATATCCAGTTTATCAAGAAGAAAATGTTGCCAAAGCTATGGAAGAAGAGTATAGTAAAATAGAGCCAGTAAATTACATCATTAATATTTTAAAAGAATTAAGTAAAATAGAAAATATTGATTTGTACATTCTTACATTATCTAAAACTATTCAAATAAGCGAAGAAAAAATTAAATGGCTAAAAAAATATGTTAATTTTATACAAGAAAAAAAATGGATTATTATTACTAAAGAATTAGGTGAATATAATAAAGAAAACAGAGATTTTATTAAAGCTCTTAAAATGCAGGAAAAATTGCCTATATATGATTTCGAAATTTTGCTTGATGATGACCATAAAGTTTTAAAAGAAACGCAAAAATTATTAGGAAACAAAGTAAAAGTTTTTCATATTTCATCAGCAATAATATAAGTAATAAGGAAAGGATTACAATGAAAGATAAAAGATACATCAGAAATTTTAGCATAATTGCACATATAGATCATGGAAAATCAACTTTAGCAGATAGATTAATTGAGATGACAGGAGTTCTTTCAAAAAGAGAGATGTCAGAACAAGTTTTAGATAACATGGACATAGAAAAAGAAAGAGGAATAACAATAAAATCTCAAGCAATTAGAATGAAATACAACGCTAAAGATGGTCATACTTATGAACTTAATTTAATAGACACTCCTGGACATGTAGATTTTAACTATGAAGTGTCAAGAAGTTTGGCTGCATGCGAAGGAGCTGTTTTAGTAGTAGATAGCACCCAAGGCGTTGAGGCTCAAACATTAGCAAATGTATATTTAGCATTAGATAATAACCTAGAAATTGTGCCAGTAATAAATAAAATAGACTTGCCAAGCGCAAGACCAGATGAGGTGAAAAATGAAATAGAAAATATAATTGGAATTCCAGCTGGGGATGCTCCATGTATTTCTGCTAAAACAGGGCTAAATGTTGAAGATGTATTAGAAAAAATAGTAACAGATATTCCGGCTCCAAGTGGTGACGGAGAAGCACCTCTTAAAGCTCTTATATTTGACTCAATATATAATGACTACAAAGGTGCACTGGCATATGTACGAATAAAAGATGGAACAGTAAAAATTGGCGATGAAATAAGATTAATGTCAACAAATAAACATTTTACTGTTACAGAAGTAGGATATTTTGAACCGGGAAAATATGAACCAACTGATGAACTTACAGCAGGCGAAGTTGGATATATAGCTGCAAGCATAAAAAGTCTTTCAGATATTAGGGTTGGTGATACAATAACAAATAATGAAAATCCTGCAAAGGAGCCATTACCAGGATACAAAAAAGTGAATCCAATGGTATATTGTGGACTTTACCCAATGGATGGAAGCGATTACGAAAATTTAAAAGTAGCATTAGAAAAGCTACAATTAAATGATGCAGCATTAGAATATGAACCAGAAACATCAAGCGCTTTAGGTTCAGGATTTAGATGTGGATTTTTAGGATTATTACATTTAGAAATAATAGAAGAAAGGCTAGATAGAGAATTCGATTTAAGCTTAATTACAACAGCACCATCAGTAATATATAAAGTATATAAAACAGATGGAGAGATTGAAGAAATATACAATCCAAGCGATCTGCCACCTCAAACACAAATAAATAAAATAGAAGAACCATATGTAGATGCAAGTATAATGGTGCCAAAAGACTTTGTTGGAAATGTAATGACACTTTGTCAAGATAGAAGAGGCATATATGTTGATATGCAATATTTAGACGAAAATAGAGTAACATTGAAATACGAATTACCTCTTAATGAAATAATATATGACTTTTTTGACTCACTAAAATCAAGAACCAAAGGATATGCGTCACTAGATTATTATCTAAAAGATTATAAAGAGTCAGAACTAGTAAAGCTAGACATATATGTAAATAATGAAAAGGTGGATGCTTTATCATTTATAGTTCATAAATCAAATGCATATAACAAGGGTAGAAATTTAGTAGAAAGATTAAAACAAGAAATTCCAAGACAATTATTTGCAATACCAATTCAAGCAGCAATAGGTGGACAAATAATAGCAAGAGAAACAATATCTGCACTTAGAAAAGATGTATTAGCAAAATGCTATGGTGGAGATATTACAAGAAAGAAAAAACTACTAGAAAAACAAAAACGTGGTAAAAAGCGTATGAGAGAATTCGGAAATGTAGAAATTCCGCAAGAAGCATTTTTAAATGTACTAAAAGGTGGAAATGATGAAGGAAAATAATTTTACGATGGGGACGGTCCTTTTTGTAAAATATTTTACTTTGGGGACGGAGCAAAACGTAAAATTTTACAAAAAGGTCCGTCCCAAAAGTAAAAAGGAGGCACAGATGATAGATAATTTAAAAGCAAGACAGGTATTAAAAAAATATATAGAAAAGTACGACTTTTCAAATCCAAGAATAAAATTAAAAGCAGCACATATCTATAGAGTTGCAGATGTGGCAAAACAAATAGCAACAGAGTTAAAACTATCACAAGAACAAGTAGAGTTAGCAGAACTTATAGGTCTATTGCATGATATAGGAAGATTTGAACAACTAAGAATATATGATACTTTCAAAGACCGCGAATCAGTCGATCATGCAGAAATGGGAGTAAAAGTTTTAAAAGAGAACGATTTTATTAAAGAATTTTGTAATGATGAAAAATATTATGATATAATATATACAGCAATTTTAAATCATAATAAATATAAGATAGAAGATGGGTTAGATAGCGAAATCTTGCTACAATCCAAAATAATAAGGGATGCAGATAAGATTGATATACTTAATCTTTTAGTGTTTGAAACTTTTGAAACATTATACAAAAAGAAAGAGATTATAGATGAACCTATAACAGAAAAAGTTTTAAATGCAATGCTTGAAGGTAAGCAAGTTGAAAGAAAAGATCAAAAAACAGCTATGGATGATTGGGCTTCTAATATCGGTTACATATATGATATTAATTTTAAACCTAGTTTTAAAATTTTAAAAGAAAAAGACTATATAAATAAAATAATAAATAGAACCAAAACACCAGAGATGGAAAAGATAAGAAATTATGTAAATAAATATATAGACGAGAAAATTGCAGAATGAAATTTTACGGAAAGGATCGTCCCCATCGTAAAAAATAAAGGAGGCATTTGTGGAAGAAAACCAAGATTTAATAGAAGGAAGAAATAGTGTAATAGAATTATTGAAATCTGGGAAAGATATTAATAAGCTATATATTCAAAAAGGTGAAAGGCATGGTTCAATAACAGAAATACTTAAACTTGCAAAACAAAACAAAATAATAATTCAAGAAGTTGACAAAATTAAATTGGACAAGATGAGTGAAACACACAATCATCAGGGAGTAATTGCTGTTGTTCCGCCTTATGAATATTGCGATGTAGATGATATACTAGAATATGCCAAAAATAAAAAAGAGGACCCAGTAATATTTATACTTGATGGAATAGAAGACCCACATAATTTAGGCTCAATAATAAGAACAGCTGAATGTAGCGGAGTACATGGAATAATTATTCCAAAGAGAAGGTCTGCTTCAGTAAATAGTACTGTAAATAAAACATCAGCAGGTGCGGTACAGTATATGAAAATAGCAAGAGTAAATAATTTGAATGAAACAATAAATTATTTAAAAGAAAGAAATATTTGGATTTATGGCACAGATATGGATGGTGCAAGCTATTACGATGAGCAAAATTATTCTGGAGGAGTTGGCGTTGTTATAGGAAGTGAAGGCTTTGGAATGAGTAGATTAGTAAAAGAAAATTGCGATTTCTTAATAAAAATCCCAATGGAAGGCCACATAAATTCACTTAATGCATCAGTTTCAGCAGGAATAGTAATGTATGAAATTATGAAACAAAGGAGGAACGCATAACGAAAGTTTTGCAAAATTAAGCGCAAAAACGAATTCTTTAAATAATTTATGTTATGCTAAAACTAAATGAAGCCAAATAAAATAAAAAGAAATTTAATTATAATGTTTTCTGTAATTGTGTTACTTGCAGCGTGCATTTTTGTTCTATATATGACAACAGACATATTTAGGACAAAAAGAGGAGCTTTTTTTAGGTATGCTTTGCAAATACCAGAAATTTTTGATGTGCTAGAAACAAGTGATGAATATCAAACATTTCAAAAAACAAAGCAAACCAATACTTATGCAACAACTGGTGAAATGAAAATTACTAGTTCAGAGAATATTGCAGATCAAAGTATCTTAAATAAAGTAAATATGACCGTATTTGGTAAAACAAATTATAAAAGGGAGCAATCAAATTATGACATTTCCATTAGAAGTGATAATAATGAACTTTTTAATATGGCGGTTGCAAGAGATAAAGATTTGTATGGATTTTATTCAGAGCAAATAGCAGACGGATATATAGTTTTTAGAAATGATAATTTACCGGAATTAGCTACAAAAATGAATATGCAAATAGCAGAAAACTTACCAGACCAAATAACATTCTTCAATAAAGATGAAATTTTAAAAGTATCTAGAATCGAAGAAAAGCATATAGAGCAATATGTAAAAATGATTAGAAATCAGGCTCCTGATACATCATATAGTAAAAATGTAAAAGAAAGAATTGAAATAGAAGGACAAAAGTATGATACAACTTCGTATACATTAAGTTTAAATTCTGAACAAAATAGTAATTTACAAATATCAATTTTGAATGAATTGGTACAAGATAGCATAATGATGAATTTTATAACATCAAAATGTAGGTTGCTTAACTTAAATAATGATTATACAGATGTAAACACATTAAATAGTATGATGAGGCAAAGAATAGAAGATTTGCAAAACAATCCAGAAATCGCAGGAGACTTTTCTATTACTGTATATGAATATAGACAAAAGAATATTCAAACAAAAATACAAATAGGAACGCAAACTATAACAATTTCAAATATAAATAATGATGAAGATAAGTTTGTGACAATTAAGATTGAAGAGGAAGCGGAGCCTACTATAGATTTAAAAATAGAAAATAACAATAATACTTATACAATAAAATTACAAAAAGATGATGACGGAATTATTGACAGTATAGAAATCATTTATAATATGACAGGAACAGTTGCAGAAAATAATGTTCAAAATCATATGACAATAAATTTGGTAGATGGAATAAAATCAGTAAGTTTTGAATATAATGATACAATTAACTTTACAAATGATGTAGGCGAATTTCAAGATATGCAGGATGGTAAAGTTGCAGTTATTAATGATTATGACAAAGACTATTTAAATGAATTTATAAATGCAGTTAAGAATCAAATAAACTCTGTATATATATCACAAGGTGCATCTATTGGAATAAACTTAGATCCGCTGTTTGAATAATATGATGATGTAAAAGACACTAATGAAAAATAAAAAGTATTAGTGTCTTTTTATTTATTTTCTAACAGTAAACATTTTTGAAATACAATTATTAATAAAAAAATATACTAACTGTGATGATATATAAAAAAAGTAAACATAAAACAATAAAAATGAATATAAATAAAAAATAGATAAAAATAAAATGAAAAGAGTAGTAAAATTAAAAGATAAAACAAAAAAGCTCAAAGTATAAAAAAATGCTGAGATATAGGAACAATAATGCACCAAATTTAGCTTTGTGAAAAAAACATGAAAAAAACTTGAAAAATTTTTGAAAAAAGTGTTGACTTTTGAGATTCAAGATAGTATAATAAAATACGTTCCGGTCAGGAACACAAAGTACATTGAAAAGTAAACAATGAATCTTTTGAGAAACCAATAAAATTGCGGTAGTTTAAGTACTACTAAAAAGAACAGAATTATAATGAGCTAAAACTCAAAAAATAAAATCAAATTTGATTAGATGCGAGTTATAGCATTGGTCAAATCAATTTGCTCAAGAAACGAGTTGTGCTAGGAAGATAATGAGTGACAAGGAGACTATACGTTTGTATGTCGACGCAGTCATGAAGAAATCTGACAACGCAGAACGAAGTTTATTGAACAAATTTAATATGAGAGTTTGATCCTGGCTCAGGATAAACGCTGGCGGCGCACATAAGACATGCAAGTCGAACGAACTTAACCTATAGTTTACTATTGGAGCGGTTAGTGGCGGACTGGTGAGTAACGCGTAAGCAATCTGCCTATCAGAGGGGAATAACAG
>CALXWN010000006.1:0-24161 GCA_944392415.1 uncultured Clostridia bacterium
TTATATCACAATATTAGTTATGTGTCAATGGTGTCAGCGTGGACGCTTCTTGTTGACATTATCGTGTTTATTAATGGTTTGTCTCTACTTGTCAAAGACGTTCGCGTTGTCTCTAGTGTTCTGGAACTTCGCACTCTTTCTGCATTTTATTAATTGCATATCCAATTTTCCTTTTATTTCCTTCTAATTTTTCATATCCTCTATAATTATATAAATAATCAATATTCTGTTTGGCTAGTTCGTTTACATTTTGTTTCTTAAGCTTTTTAGTTTCTTCATCAAACTCATATGCAACCAAATTTCCCTCTTCCTTTACAAAGAATATTTTTCTTTCACTATCTGCTTGCTCTCCTATTTGTTTTCCGTCAAAAATTTCTACATATTTTGCAGGAAACATTTCAAAGATTCTACTGTAGTATTCGCTCCCCGTAGAATAGTCAATTTCAAATTCTGTATCATTAGGAACTTTGTGGATATTAAGAATATCTATTATTCCTTCAATTTGCTTTCCTTTATCTTTAGTTCCGAACTTTCTTTCCAAATATTCCTCATTTTCCATTACTTCTTCAAGTTTACTTATAAAATCATTTGTTGGTACCGCATAATAGTTTATTCCTAACTTTTGATTCATTTCTCTTATTTTTTCTTCCGTAATTTCATTTGTACTAGCACTATCTAAATTTATTCCATTTTTATTAAAATAGTTTAGTATAAATTCTCTGTAATCTCTTGTTCTAGTAATTTTAATTGTTTCAAAATCAAGTCCAAATCCTCTCAATATTTTTCCTGTTTTTGCTCTAGTTAAGTCTACATAGGCATTAAAGAAGTATACAGCTTTTGTATCTAGCATAAAATAGCCATCCACATGATGATATTTATCTGATTGTATATATCCTGCATAAATTCCAATTTGTCTCATTGCTTCACTAATACCTGCATTTTCCTGATAGCATGTGGATTTTCTGTCTTTCTCTGTTTGTTTATAATATTGTGCCTTCACAAATTCTTTGCCATGCCCATAATAATAGTCATAGTTTCTTATATAAAATTGACACATTCTATAATAGATATAATATGCCTTTTCCATGGCTGTAATATTAGGATATTTTTCTAATTCCTCTTTAATTTTATTTATATGTTGTTGTTCAAACTCACTTACTTGATAATTCACTCTTACTTCCTCTCTTAGAGTCCAAAAGTGAACCTCTTAACTTAGGTTCACCTTTTATTTTTATTCTTCCTCTTCAAACTCCGTTACTTTAATATGTACATCTTTTAATTGTTCATCAGTAACTGTACTTGGTGCATTCATCATAACATCTCTAGCTTTTTTGTTCTTAGGAAATGCTATAACATCTCTTATATTGGTTGAGTTTGCAATAAGCATAATCATTCTATCTAACCCAGGTGCACAACCTGCATGTGGTGGTGTACCATATTGGAATGCTGTATATAATGCACCAAATTTTTTCTTAACATCTTCCTCTGTATATCCAGCTATTTCAAATGCTTTTTTCATTATTTCTGGGTCATGATTTCTAACGGCTCCTGATGCCGCTTCATATCCATTGCATACTAAGTCAAATTGGTAAGCCAAAATATCTAATGGGTCTTTAGTTTCTAGTGCTTCCATTCCACCTTGTGGCATTGAAAATGGATTATGATTGAAATCTATTTTTTGCTCGTCTTCGTTATATTCATACATTGGGAAATCTACTATAAAGCAGAATTTATATACATCTTTTTCTATTAAATCTAGTCTTTTTCCAAGTTCTATTCTAACTAAACCTGCTATTTTTTGAGCTCTTTGTAATTCATCTGCTATGAAGAAAATGCTATCTCCAGCTTTAGCTCCAAGTTCAGTTTTTATTTCATCTGTAATAAATTTAGCAATTCCACCAGTTAGGTTGTTTTCATCATCAACTTTAACCCAAGCTAAGCCCTGTGCTTCTGCCTCGTTTACTGCATATTCTGTCATATTATCAAAGAACTTTCTACCTTGAGAGCCACCCTTTGGTACAACAATTGCTTTAATAGTTTTATTTTTAAATGCATTAAATTCAGTCTTTTTAAACAAATTAGTTGCATCTTGTATAATAAGTGGATTTCTTAAGTCTGGCTTATCTATACCATACTTCTCCATTGCCTCTTTGTAAGGAATTCTTACAAATGGCCCTTCATCTACTTTCCAATTTGTATGTTCTTTAAATACACTTGGCACAACCTCTTCAATAACTTTGAATACATCTTCTTGAGTTGCAAAAGCCATTTCAAAGTCAAGTTGATAAAATTCGCCCGGAGCCCTGTCTGCTCTAGGATCTTCATCTCTAAAGCATGGTGCTATTTGATAATATTTATCAAAACCAGAAACCATCAAAAGTTGCTTAAATTGTTGTGGTGCTTGTGGAAGTGCATAAAACTTTCCTGCATGAAGTCTACTTGGAACTAAGTAATCTCTAGCACCTTCTGGTGATGAATTAGCTAAAATCGGTGTTTGAACCTCTGTAAATCCTAATTCATCCATTTTATTTCTTATTGATTTCATAACTTTTGAACGTAACAAAATAGTTTTATGCAACTTGTCATTTCTTAAATCTAAGTATCTATATTGAAGTCTTAAATCTTCTCTTACATTATTAATATCTATTTTTTCTGAATTTATTTCAAAAGGTAAAGTACTTTTGCATTTACCTAATAGTGTGATTTTGCTAGTTTCAATTTCTATTTCCCCAGTTGGCATTTTAGGATTCTTATTTGAACGTTCTACAACTTTCCCTTCTATACTTATAACTGATTCCGGGTTAATTTCGTTCATTTGCTCTTTTAGATTTTCGTCTGAAATTACTAATTGTGTAATACCTTTTTCATCTCTTAGGTCTACAAATTGCATAGAGCCTAAGTTTCTAATTCTTTGTACCCAACCAGCTAGTTCTACTGTTTCTCCAACATTTTTTATATTTAATTCTCCACAATTATGATTTCTGTACATTTCTACTGACATGCTTGCCTAATTTTATTTTGAATGCCTTTCGTTAATTTTTAGACACGCATTCTCCTTTCTGCTTTTATTCTCAATATATATTATTATACTCAGTTTTGAGCGTAATTTCAAGACTTTTGTGTAAAAAGTCTTTCTATCTCTCTAACAATATAGTCACCGGTCCGCTATTTTGAAGTGTTACTTCCATATGTGCCCCAAATACTCCTTTTTGAACAGGTACACTTTCCGCGCATTTTTTGCAAAAATATTCATAAAGTTCATTTGCTTTATCTGGCTTTGCTGCATTTATAAATGATGGTCTATTTCCGCCAGAGCAATCTGCATATAGTGTGAATTGAGATATTAATAAAAGTTCTCCATTTACATCTTTTAGCCCTAAATTCATTTTGCCATTTTCATCTTCAAAAACTCTTAAATTAATTAGCTTTTTTGCTAAATAATCCGCTTCTTTTTCTGTATCATTTGGACCCACACCAACAAGCACCATATAGCCTTGGTTAATTTGCCCTACTATTTTATTATCTACTTCCACTTTTGCATTTTTAACTCTTTGTACTATTAGTCTCATTTTTTCTCCTCACATACTCATAAATCATAATACCTGTTGCAACTGATGCATTCAAGCTTTCTGTTTTGCCTAGCATTGGTATTTTTACTCTTTCATTTGCTAATTCTTGCACTTCTTTGCTTACCCCATTTGCTTCATTGCCTATTACAACTATTGATTTATCATAAGATATATCATAAATGCTTTTTTTTGTATCTAATGAAGTAACCACGACTTTAAAGCCATCCTTTTGCAAGTCTTTTAAGGTTTCTTCTAAATTTTCTACTTCTATTATATGTACTCTATAAATTGCTCCCATGGTTGATCTTATAACTTTTGGGCTGTAGGCGTCTACAGTGTTTTTTGATACTATTATTTGTTTTAAATTTGCAGAATCAGCTGTTCTTATAATTGTTCCTAAATTTCCGGGGTCTTGAATACCATCTAGTGCAAGGATGTAGTCTGTTGTTTTATCAATGCTCATATTTGTTTTATTAGCTACACTATCATTGTTTTTCTTATTTATAACAGCTAGTATTCCTTGTGGAGATACAACATCTGTTAGTGTATTAAAAACCTTTTCAGTTACTACTATACTATTAAATTTAGAAAAATCTAATTCTAGATTAATGTCTTCTCTTCTTATTATTAAGTCAATACTTGCATTTTCATTTATTGCTTCTTCAAGCATCTTTATGCCCTCAACTATAAACTTATCTTTTCTGTATTTTTTCTCTTTTAATTTTCTTATTTCTTTTACTATTTCATTATCTTTACTTGAAATTATCATTTTACTTCCTTTCAAATTAAATATCTTTTTTTGTATTTCAAACTTTTAGCCTCCAAAAGAATTTCAATTTTTCCTGTGTATTCCTCTTAAATTTGCGCTTTTTCACTTTTTATGGTATAATATATTTTAGCCTTATTGAGTTGGAGGAATTATTATGGTTGATATGCGGCAGTATTGTGACAACTGTCCTAAGAAAGACTCCTGTTCGTTAGAGCAGAAAAACCTTTCTCGAAAGTCCGACTATTACTACACTCGTGATGGTCGAAAAGTTGAGATTGTAAAAGAGCGAATTAAAGTCTTCGCTAATATCTCTTACAATCTTCAAAACTGGGAACAATTGTCCTTTTTTGACAATATCACCTAGTCCAGTGCCGCGGTCTTCCGTGGCACTCTTTTTTTGTTAGGTGTTTTTGGCTAGGCAAACAAGCAAAAAAACCGGAGGCGTGCTTTTTCTGCACGGTGAGGCTTTTCGTAGCGCAGTTAAACGACGCCAAAACACAATTATTTTTCAACCACTCCCTCTAAAAACTCTTTAATCTCCTTCACCACATCTTTTTCAATCCTTAATGTAACATATGGCTTTTCTCCCGGTGAAAATCTAACTTTAGTTTTATATTTTAGTATAATATCTCTTAATGCTTCATCACTTAAAGTTTTAAAGTATATAACCACATCATTTTGCTTTTGTTGTAACTTAGTTACATTTGCTTTTCTACATGAATTTTTTATTCTTGCAATCTCTAGTAAATTATATACCTCTTCTGGCATTTCACCATATCTATCAATAATTTCATCAATAATATTCTGTATATCTTCTTCTGTTTTTGCACCTGCAATGTCTTGGTAAATCTCAATTTTTTGAGCTGAGTCTTCTATGTATTCTTCTGGTATGTATGAAGAAATATTTAAGTCTATTGTTATTTCTTCCTCTTCTTCTACTTTTTCGCCTTTCATTTCTTTTACAACTTCGTTTAGAAGTTTGTTATACATATCGTAACCTATTTGTTCAATATGTCCATGTTGCATTTCGCCAAATATACTTCCTGCACCTCTTATTTGTAAATCTCTTGTTGCTATTTTAAATCCTGAACCAAATTCAGTAAATTCTTTTATGGCTTTTAGTCTTTGAGTTGCATCTTCTGAAAGCATTTTGTCTCTCTTGTAAGTTATATATGCATAGGCTTGTTTATCGCTTCTACCAACTCTACCTCTTATTTGATAAAGTTGTGCTAAGCCGAATTTGTCTGCATTTTCTACAATAATTGTATTTGCATTTGGTATGTCTATTCCTGACTCTAGTATTGTTGTGCAAACTAACACATTAGTTTTTCCATCTATGAAGTCTTGCATTATATCTTCTATTTCACTACCACTCATTTTGCCATGAGCATACGCAACTTTTGCCTCTGGCACCAAGCTTTCTATTTCTTGAGCCTTTCTGGCTATTGACTCAACAATATTATATATGTAAAATACTTGACCATTTCTTTCTAGCTCTTTTGTAATAGCTTCTTTTATAACCTCTTTGTCATATTCAAGTACATATGTTTGAATAGGCTTTCTATTTTGTGGTGGCTCATAAATAACTGACATATCTCTTATTCCTACAACTGACATTTGTAAGGTTCTAGGTATAGGAGTTGCAGTCATTGTAAGTACATCTATTGTTGCCTTATACTGTTTAATTTTTTCTTTATCTTTTACTCCAAATCTGTGTTCTTCATCTATTATTAAAAGTCCTAAATCTTTAAACTCTACGTCTTTACTAAGAATTCTATGAGTTCCAATTACTATGTCTACTTTGCCCTGTTTTAATCTTTCTACTATGTCCTTTTGCTGTTTTTGAGTTTTAAATCTATTTAATAGTTCAATTCTTATTGGATATTCCGCCATTCTTTCTTTAAACTCTTGGTATTGTTGGCTTGCCAAGATTGTTGTTGGTGCTAGGTATGCAACTTGCTTACTATCCATAACAGCCTTAAATGCTGCCCTTATTGCTACCTCTGTTTTTCCATAACCAACATCTCCACAAAGAAGTCTATCCATAGGTCTTGGATTTTCCATGTCCTTTTTAACTTCTTCTATACACCTTAGCTGGTCATTAGTTTCTGTGTACTCAAAACTATCCTCAAATTGTTTTTGAAATACTGTATCTTTTGAAAAAGCAAAGCCTTTTGCATTCTCCCTTTTGGCATATAGTTCAATTAATTCTTTTGCAACAGCTCTTAAATTGCCTTTAACTCTAGCTTTTGTCTTTTCCCAATCTTTAGTTCCTAACTTGTTTAATTGCAAATTACCTTCGGCACCAATATATTTACGTACATTGTCCAAATCTTCTGTTGGAACATATAAAATGTCTCCATCTCTGTACTTTAATTGAATAAAATCTTTAGTAACACCATCAACTTTTATAGTATTTACACCTGTAAATATACCAATACCGTGATTTTTATGTACAATATAATCTCCAACTTTAAGGTCTGCAAATACTATTTTTTCACTGTTTTTAAATGTGTCTGAAACTTTTTTACGTTTTACATTTTTATAAAAGAATTCATCACTGCTTAATACAACTAAATTAGTGTCTTTGTCTTCAAATCCAGTAGTTAAAGCTCCTTCTGAAATTACAACTTCGCCTGGTTTTAAATTAATGTTGTCTAAAGAATCAGCGTAAACAACTTGATTGCCTTTAAATTCCCTTATGTTTTTCAAATTTGTTTTATCACTACTTGCTCTTGTTTTCGAAATTTCCGATTTAATTTTGCTTTCATTTAAATTATCATTGGTTTCTATTTCACTAGCATTATTAAGTGCTCTTAAAACTTTTGTAGTATTGTCCTTATCTCCTGCTAGAATAACAACCTTTTTGCTGTTTTGCACATACTCATTTATGCGCTCCTCTAGGTCCTTAACATCGCCTTTTACTAAGTTTATTTCTTTCGTATTAAAATCATTTTTCAAAGTATCTTGTTCAAATAAATTTACACTTTCTTTAATATCAAAAATATAATTATTCAAATTACTTAGTGCTTCTGGAATCGGCTTTTCTTTTTCAATTAGAGCCTTTATTAAGTTTTCATTTTCTTTTTGGATAGCTTCTACTCTTTGCTTTATTTTTTCAGGCTCATCCAAAAATATTGTAAAATTAGGTATGTAATCTAAAAAGCTTACTTGATTTGTATAAAATTCATTAAAATATTTGTCAATTCTTGTAGTATAATCACCATTTTGTATAATCTCTATATCTTCAAAAGAATAATTATCTAATTTTTCTATTCTCGCGCAGACATTTTGGATACTATTTTCTAAAATCATTTCTGTAGCAGGACAAATTTCCACAGTTTTTAACATATCTGTGGATCTTTGTGAAGAGATTTTAAATTTTCTAATTGAGTCAACGTCATCTCCCCAAAACTCAATTCTTACACCTTCATTATCACTTAAGCCAATGTCTACAATGTCGCCTCTAATGCTAAACTCGCCTCTATTTTCAATCAAGTCAACTCTTTTATAACCCATTTGAACAAGGCTTTTTTTAAGTTCTTCATGACTTATTGTGTCTGTTAAGTTAAGTTTTAAAACAGTATTATACAAAGTTTCTTTTGCAATCATTTTTTGCATAATTGCCTCTATTGTAGTAATTACAAGCTTTGTTTTTCCTTTATATATGTTATTTAAAACTTGTATTCTTTCATATTCTATATCTTTGCTTTCAGCATCATAATCATATATTGAAATTTCTCTTTTAGGAAAATACTCAACCTTGTTTACAAAATAACTTAAGTTCTTTTCAAGTTCTTTTGCTTGCATCTCATTGTATGTAATAATGCAAATTGGCATTCTTTCCTCTTCAAATAACGCTCCTATAAGCTCTGTTTTAGCCACAGGAACAAGACCCGATATTTCTACCGGGTATGTTTTATTTTTTAGTTTTTCTTTAATTGACTTGTATTTTTGTGTTGAAGCCAAATCTCTTAATATATAGTTCATATTTTGGTCTCCCTAATATTAATATTTTAGCATATTCTCTTGCAAATTACAAGCAGATTATGTACACTATTTTTTCAATTAAGAACCGTCCTCAATTTAAAATCATATTTTAATAATACAAGCATATATTAAAATTATGAAAAGTTTTAAATTTTATTGCATTTCTTTAAAAAGAAATATTTTACCAATTATTTTTATATTATTTTTATTTTGCTTAATTGTATTTTCTGCAAGCAACTTGTCTGCGACTAAATTAGGCTTGAGTTTGTGGGCTAATTCAGTTGTGCCTTCACTCTTTCCATTTTTAGTTGCAACTGAGCTTTTGAGCTATACAAATGTTGTTAATTTTGTAAGTAGTAAGCTAGACAAATTTATGCGTCCTATTTTTAATATGCCCGGATGTAGTGCTTACCCTTTAATTTTGGGTATGCTTAGTGGATATCCTGTTGGTGCTAAAACTGTATGCCAAATATATAAAGAAGGTCTATGCACCAAAAGAGAAGCTGAATTAATACTTGCATACACTAACAACTCAGGTCCACTTTTTATTATAGGAACTGTAGGTATTTCTATGTTTGGAAGTACTACAATTGGTCTAATCTTACTATGTACGCATATATTGGCTTCTCTTTCTGTTGGAATTATTTTTAGCAAAAAAATTGGAAGTAAATATAAATCTTTAAATAAAGATTACGTAAAATTAAGCCGTCAGAGTGTAAGTTTTTCAAATTTAGGAGAAGTTTTATCTAACAGTATAATTTCTAGTATAAAAACTATATTAATGATTGGTGGATTTGTTGTAATATTTTCAGTAATAATTTCTATATTAAAAAATTCTGGGCTATTAAATATGATTGCAAAATTTCTATCTCCTTTGTTTGGAAATAGTAGTTTTATTTCAGGCACTTTATCTGGAATAATAGAACTAACAAATGGACTAAATGCTATAAGTAGTATCCACGTAAAGGCAATTTCTACAAATATTTTACTATGCTCATTTTTGCTTGGATTTGGTGGATTTTCTGTAATGCTCCAAATTTTAAGTGTAGTTTCTAAAGAAAAATTGTCTATAAAGCCATACATAATAGGTAAAATTTTGCAGGCCATACTTGCTACTGCATATACTTTTGTCATACTTCAAATACCTATGTTTAATTTTAATTTATGATTTAAAAAATTCAAATATATATTCTTGTACATTTCATAGAAGCTTTTACATTATATTTTTTTAATATAGGAAATATATATTCATAATTACTATAATCTAGGCATTTTTGGAGTAAAACTTATTCAAGGTAATTATAATTCAACCTTAGTTGCTCAATGAGCATTTAGCGCATATAAAACAAAAGCTATAAAAGAAATTGATTGTAAATTAGAAAAGAGAAGCATTTTAGCATTTATTGTTTATATACTATTGTATGCATTTATACTTGCACCTTTCTGTATAGCAGGATATGTTTTGGAACTTATAAATTATAAAAAGGAATGGTAAAATAAAAAAAAACTAGGTTTTCCTTTTAAATTTAAAGATGCTTATTAATTAAAAATTAATGTGTTAAAAACTAGCATACAACAAATTAAATTGCAGTATGCTAGTTTTATAGAAAATGAGATAAATAAATGTGTTTATGGCATTTATTTATTTTTGGTGGCGAAGAGGAGATTAAATTTTATCATTTTCTTGCAATTCTATATGTTTGAAATTCCTTTATTTTTAGCACTTTCTTAGCAATACTATTTCTAATCATTTCTATACTATCTCAAACTAAAGTGTTAAAAAAGTGTTAATTTTTTATGGTTTTTCTTGGTAATTGTCTAGTAAACAAAGGTGCTAAATATTTATCTAATATTATACTCTATTAATAGATTATGTCGAATTATGTCGAATAAATATTGACATGCTATATTACAATTTGATATAGTATAGAAGATTATTAAGATAATTCACTTCTAATAATGTAGGTGTATTAATCAGCAGTTATTCTGCTGATTGCAAGGCAGTACAAAAAAGCAACTGCTGATAGACTGCACCTACATTGCAGTTAATTTTTGCTAGGAAGGAAGTGAAATCATTGGAGGAAAAAATAGCAGTAAAATACTTGGGAAAAACTTCTATTATTTTAGTTGTTGGAGTAATAATTTGCTTTTTAGCAAGCTTAGGTTATAATACATACCTAAAAATACAGTCCACAAATAAAGAAATTGAAGTCCAAGCAATGAACTTCAATCAAACATTTTGATAATCGGTTTGGCAAGGATTGTTCCTTGCCTTAATTTATTTATATAATAATATATCTTTTTTCTTCTGTCAACAAATCATACTCATTTGTAATAATTGTAATTTTTGTAATAACATTGTAACATTGAATTGAAATGATGTCAATACTATTTTACCACATTATATTAATTTTGTAAAGTTATGTATACTTGCTTAAAATTTACTAAAATATCAATAAAAATCAACGCACGAGAATTGTTTTTAAGGCGTTTTTATTTTGTGGTAATATACTTTTATACCTGTTTTTGACATAAAAAAAGAGGTAGACTATTAAGCCTACCTATAATTTATGCAAACAATGCCTTAAACGTATTTTTTCCTACTATACCATCCGCACTTAAACCATTTGCTTTTTGAAATTCTTTTACTTTTGCCGTTGTACCTGAACCGAATATCTTATCCATTGATAAAGAATATCCTTTAATAAACAAAGACATTTGAATTAACATAGTAATATTTCCTTCAGCACCTTGTCTTACATTTATACATGCATTGTATGTTTTAATGCCCCAAATACCATCTACAGTTAATCCTTTATTATACTGTGTATTTAATTCTGTCTGTAATCCTTTTATTAAAGCTGCTTTTGTTTTTGGGCCATAGATATTATCCAATGCTAGTCCTGTATTATAATGTCTGTTTAGCCACTCTTGAATATCATAAATACAATTTACTAATCCATCATTGTAAATATTTTTTTGTGAATCTGTTGCACTGTTCGATTCACCATTTGATTCACTATTATTTGCATTTCCATTATCTATAATACCTAATGTTTTTAATATTCCTTTTGCATAAGCTATACCAAAAACTTTTTGTTCTTCTAAAGTATCTGCTTGTGTTGCATCCGCTTGATTGTCAACAAATACTCCTTCGCAAATTACAGCAGGACATTTAGTCATTCTTATAAAGCCATAGTAATCTCCATTGTTGCCTCTCCTAGTTTTAACTCCCCTTGAGTTTTGTCCTATCGCTATTACTTCTTTTTCTATGTTTTCTGCTAGTGTTTTCCCTGTTCCTCCATTAAGTGTATGATAAACTTCAAATCCATCTCCGCCTCCTGCATTGTTATGTATATCTACTGCTAAATCTGGATTATATGCATTGCACTCTCTAACTTCTTCGTTCAAACTGTCGTCTTCATCTTTATAACGAGACATTTTTACTTCTACTCCATTAGCTTCTAAATAATCTTTACAAGCTAATGCCATGTTTAAATTTACATCTTTTTCTACTATATATCCAACAGCTCCAGAATCCGAGCCACCATGTCCTACACCTAAAAATACTTTTGCCATGATTTATTCCTCCTAATTTTTATAATTGTTTTTAAACATAAGTAACATGGTATCCCACATTACTATTTCTGCATTAAGAATTTTTATTTCTTTGCATCTATTTAATTCTAAGGTTTCATTATAATTTTTACAATAATAGTCCATTTTATAATCAATGTTTTCATTTTTTACTATTATTATTTCTGTTGCTTTTTGTCCTGGTACTGTTAACTCTAATGCAATATCTCTATTACATTCTTTAGCTTTAATTGAAATATCTATCAAATCTTGAAATTTATTAATTTTCATAATGATTATTCCTCCTTATTTTTCAAAATATCTCCTAATTTTCCTAAATCTAAACCTGCTTTCTTTAGATTTTCTAGTATACTCATTACTTCCATTATGCAGATATAAATAGTAATTGCTTGTGCTACAAAATTAAGATTAAAAGCATATTGCACTACATATCCTATTACTATTGCAACTATTAATAAACATTTATGTAATAAGCCTTCACGCATAACTTTACTGTCTACATTTTTATTTATAACAGCTTGTATGTATCCTGTTAATATGTCTAATCCACTAAAAATTAACGGTGTTATTACTTGCCATATGATATTACTAAATTGTAAATTGTTAAATAATTCTTCCACTATTTGCTCACCTCGCTTTCAGCGGTTTCAGTTACTTTTTGCCATCCTGCTGGGTAAGTGATTGGGTCCCAAACACATCCATTAATTAAGCAGATATATTTTTCTCCATTAAATGTGCAGCCCATACCTACATTATAAGCATCGTGAGCTCCTGTTGGTTGTACAAACTCTGGATATTCGTCAACTGGCTCAGGTTCCGTTGGCTCTTCTGTGTCCTCTCCTTTTAGTTCAGCAATTTCTTGCTTCAACTCATCATATTTTGAATAAAGGTCATTCACCTGTTCTTGTAGAGGTGCATAACTATTCTCTGCTTTTGCATTTGTCCTGGCAAGTTCCTCTAATTCTTTCTTTTGTTCATCTGTTATATTACTTTCTATCCATACTGTATTAATTTTTTTGAGCATATCTCCTAATTCGTAGTTTCCTGCCTCTATAACATTTTTTATAATCTCATACATATTAGTTTCCTCCTATCTCAAGCAACTGGGCTTGCGCATTGTTTAAAGCGTTTTGTATTTCTGCTTGATTTTTAAATAATGTTTCTAAGTCTTTATAGTACTTTACTTCAATTGTTGGCTTTAAGTCCTCTGTTGTATAGAAGTGTGTTACTTCTTTGTATGTGCCATCTTTGACAATTTGCTCTAATACTTGTGTTTGTTCTTCTGTACATTCTATTAGCTCTGGTGTTGATAATATATAATACATTTTAACTGGTGTTCCTGCTGCATTTAATTCTTGTAATTTTTGCTTAAATAATTCTAAAGTATTATATTCACTATTAAGACCTACACCAACTCTTAAATGTGTTTCGCCATTTGTAAAATTTACAAATGAAATTCCTACACTACCAGCATTATTAGGCCTATTTCCAATAGATATAAAATAATTAGATAAAACTGGAGATACTATATCATCGTTATAATTTCCTAAGATTGATTTATTTGCATCTTCAAAAGGATTAGACCAAATGTATTGATTATTAGTTGTAGTTCCACCATCAAACCAATTTTCGTTTCCTGTAAAAATATATTCTTTTATATAATGTTGTTCATACCATTTTCCATCTTGTTTTACAAACTTATCTGCATAATCTCCTAATTTATAAAATGGCTTTTGGATTGGTATTGTATATATATTTTCTTTATGTTCAACATAACTTGTAACTGTATCTTCTTCTGCCCAAAGTTGAAACTCAAAAAATTCTTTCTCCTCACCATTTTCCCAAGCTGTAATTCTGAGGATTCCATCTTCCTCTACATTAATCGTTCTAGTATATAAAGTATTTACTTCCATTTTTTGTAAACTAGTAAAATTATATTCTGGAGTGTAAACATCATTAATGTATATGGAAAACGTAGTATCGTGTGCAACAGAGCTTAGTAGTACTAAATTTAATTTTAAAATTTGTCCTTTAAAAATTGGTACTTCTGTTAAATTTACTGCATTTATCCATCCTTTATTTTTTATACCATTTTCTGTTAGTTCCCATTTATCTGTCAAAATTATTTTTGCTAAGTTTTTATTACTTTCAGTAATTTTTGCACTACCACTATCTCCAACTGCTTGTACTACACTTGGATTTACTAAAGTTGGAGTAGCCTCTTTTCCTTCTACCCAGTCAGAGTTTGACGTCTCTGAAATACTATATCTAGCGTTCCAGTTCTGATTTTCTCCTCCACCAAATCCAAGCTGAATATTGTATGTGCCTCCAACTGTAGGAGTAAATTCATATTCTTGATTTTCGCTGTCAGGAAACCATTGATTTTCAGAATCTTTAAATAAAATTGCACTTCCAGATTTCGAGCCCCAAAGTCTCAAATAATATTTTTTACCTGCTTCTAATTTTGCAGTTCCAACTACTTTATATGAAGTATAAGTAACATCACTTGTTCCTGTAATATTTATAATACCATTTTTTATATTAATAGACATTCCATTAAATGTTTCTTCTCTATCAGGTATAATAGCTTTATTCTTTCCATCTTCAACTTCTTGATAGCTATTTCCTTGCAATCCAAAATCTACAAGCTCCATTTCAGCACTATCACTTAAGCTTATCTCTTCACCAGCTGCTGTTCCTGTTGGAATTTGTGCTTTTAACTTTGCATTATCTTCTTGTAGTTTTGTTATATCTGTTGTATTTTGTTCTATATTGTCATTTTGCGTTGTTTGCTCTTTCTTTATATCATTTACTGCTTTTTTCAAAGCTGTGATATCTTTGTTGGAGGTAGTAGGATCATATTTATTATCTTGTATATTTTCATCAATTGATTCAGCCATTTTTTTCATGTCACTTAGTATATCAGCGGCTTGTGTCCCATCATTAGGATAATAAATGCCATTTTTAGTTGTTGCCATTTTACTCAATCTCCTTTCAACTCATTGTAAGTATAATTTTTTACCTCATTATAATTAAAAGGTTTTAGTTCGTTATATGTTGCATATCTAATAGCTTTTACTTTTAATCTAAATGTAGAACCTACATATAATTTTGTAGGCTCTACTATTATCTCTATTATTTTATTTGCCATTTATAATCCAATCCTCCTAAGAAATTTTCATAAGGACAATTTTAAATTCATATGTGTAAGACGTTGTAAAGGGTGCCTCTAGTGTGAAAGTTATCTTTCCATTCCCCTTATGATTAAAGGTAACCATTGATGCAACACCACCTCTTAGCCAAGTTCTACTATCTAAAGGATTAGTGAAACCAAAAGCTTTTCCGTATGCATTAGGATCCTCTGTTTTATGGTGGACATACCAACCAATTACAATACAATTATCCGAATTAAATCCTGATGGAAAGTCTAAAGTCGCAGTATTAAAAGATGTTGATTCACCGCTAGCAGGAGTAGTACTTAATTCTCCACTTACAGAAGCAATATTTGCTTGCTTGGTCGTAATACTTACATTACCGCTTCCATCAAAATTAGTAGAACCGCTTACTGCTCCAGTTAAAGCAATTTGTCTAGCTGTCTTTAGCTTATTTGCACTCCCGAGCATTAGCACTAATATTACCAGTAATATCACCACCAGAATCGATTTCAATTTCTCCACTTACTGTTCCTCCTGTCTTTAATAATACATTGCTTTGGTCCTCTATACTTTCTAACTCATTTTTTAACTGTTGTAATACAGCTCCATATTCAGCTTCCATTTCATCATAAATACTATCGAAGTCCAAAAATGTACGCTTATCTTGAAATTCTGTTATTCCACTTGCATTAGTTCTAAATCTTGCTAATTCATATTGATATATTCCTGCATTATTTTTTACAATATTAGTCTGTGTCAAATTAGGATATCCACTTGCTGATTTTACTACTTTATAACTTGCTTGATTGAATTGGCTTTCTGTATTTTGTAAATCTAAGTTTACTTCTATTACTAACTTGCAGTAAGCAGTGTCTATTCCTGCAGGAACTGTGCTTCCTGTATCCTCTTCCAAAAATCTTCCCTGTATGCAAACTGCTCCGCTTGCTACAGTAACATTTGAACCACTATATGTAACCTGCATACCATTTTTATAATTATTTGAAACTCCATCTTTTCCGTTTAAAAAAGTATTTATAAATAATGCAAATATTGGGTTTCCAAAAATCTGTTTAGAAAAAACGTGTCCTTTAAGCATTTTTGCTCCTTTCTTTTAATAATTTATCTATAAATTTAACCCTTATATTTCCGCAAGTGTATTCGTAAAATTTACTTTGTGTTATCTTTACTGCCGATATATAAGTATCAAATATTAAAGATTCTTTAGTTTTTATAGCAATTGGTGTACCTATTTTTATAAATCTGTTATAATAATTGAACGTTATATTATGGTTATAAGCATTTTGTTTCATTTGGTCTAAAGCCATTTGCTCTGCATCTTCATAATTTTCTGTATAGACTGTAACAGTACGTCCATCTGCTCTATTAGCATTATTTTTATCTGTTGTTGTTGTCCTATCATTTAATAAATAAAGTGTATATTGACCTTTTTGTTCTGCGTCTGCAACTTTGTTATACAAAACTACTACTTTACTTACTACATCTGTTTCAAAAACCTCGTTATAATTTGCAATTGGCTGTGCTTTTACATCTATTAATTCTTTGTTAATTTCTTTGCTTTCTATTGTTATAACAAGTTTTTTATTTACAATAGAAAAACTGTACACAATATCATAATTTTGTGTACAGTTCGTCATCCAAGTATGTAAATTGTAAATTCCATTTTCTACATTTGTTACACTTGTTTGTTTCTTTGTATGTGTCTTTGCCACTATTTGCATATATGTTTTATTTACAAAAGTATCTTCATTCTGTATAAAGTTTTTATTAATTGCATTTGCTATAAAATCTTCTACTCCTGTTGTCTTTATTAAATCCTCATTTTCTAGCACTATATTCTGGTCAAATAGATTCGTTAAATATTTTATTGTATATTCATATAGTGATTGTCCATCTGTGTTTTGTATATTATTAATCGTCCCCCAATAAATAACTTCATTATTCTTTTTTATTGCTACTATATCCCTAGCTTTAGAAGTTGTTTTCTTTAAAACATTCAAGATAGTATTTGCATTAGTTTCTTCATCTATATTTATTTCATAATTAGATAATTCTACTATATCCTTAACTTTGAAAGTAAAATAATCGAATATCCACATAAAGACTTTATTTTGTTCAATTTTTATAGGTTCTTTTGCTAGAACTTGTATAACAGCTTCGTCTGTGTAAGTTTCTCCAAATATATCTCTAAAAGTTATATCTATGCCATATACTCCACCAACATCAGGAGCTTGTAAATCTATTTCATAGTAACCAGACTGTGAGTTATAAATTAAATTGTAATCTTGATTGTTAAATTTAATTGTTACTTGATTTTCCATAACTACCTCCTAAACTGATTTATACTGAGGTAATATTGTTACTTGAGCATTTAACACTTCATTTTGTGCAGTAAGTCTTAATTCACAACTCCTGTTTACTGGAAGCTTAATTACATTATCACTTTCAAATTTTATGTGGTCTAAATCAAATAAGTCAGTTGTAGTTCCATCTGTCTTTTGCTTTCTAATATAAAAGTCATTTTCTTTAGTTCCATACAAAAGCTTTTCATATTCTTGTATCTCTACATTAATTTCTACACTTTGATATAACTCTCCATCAACATAAAGTTCTATTTTAGGATTTACTAAATGTCCATCCATCTCTACTAAAATAGGTGCATCTGTATGTCCTTGATTTATATACTGAAGATTTCTTGTATCATAATCTGTAAATCTACTATCCCACATAAAATTCCAACGAATTTCATTAGTTTGAGGAGTAATTGAATATATTACAGTATTTTCCTCATACCATAAAGAAAGACAGTCGAATGTAACTGTCTCTGAAAATATTCCATTTACTTGTTTTTGAGTTTTAGTTATATTTTGAAAACTTACATCTTTAAAATATTCTTTAGTACTTCCGTCTCTATAAGGTATTTTATATCCAAATCTTAAATTTTCTGCTCCTTCTACAAAATCCACAAAACTTTTATAATTATCATATTCTAAAAAGTTTGCAGTTCCTATTATCTGTCCTTGTTGTATATTTCGTAAGTTTTCTATGAATGTATTTCCTAACTGCTGGTACTCAGTAGTATATCCATACCCTAATCCTTGCGGTTCAGTTAATAAAAATGCATTATATATATCCATTAGAGAGAACTTTTGTCCTTTTTCATTTATTAAATTAAATTCTCTTACCATTTCAATCCTCCAAGAAAAAAGGATTAACAAAGTGTTAATCCTTTTTCTATATTACTTTTAAAATAATCAAAGGGCTTCTATATTAATCAATTTTATCATTTAATATTCTAAGCTCTTCTAATATATTTTTTAGTAGGTTTATTATAACTATTAATACAATTCCACTAAACCAAACTGAAACCATTAAAACTGTGCTTTCTTGTCCTACAAAAATTCCTCCAAAAATAAAAAATAATGCTAATATTACTAAAAATACATTATATCCTGACACATAAGCATAACTTTCATCATCATTTTCTTCTTCTTTATTCATAAATACCCTCCCCAATAGGATTGTATCAATATTGTAATATTCTGTCAATATTGAGAGCCAAATTTTTTATTTATATAATTAAAGCAAGCATCTAATTGCTCTTGGTTTAATTGTTGTACATTAAATGTAATTTGTGGAGTAGTAAATATATTTCTAGTCTTATCTAAAACATTTCCACTAAAATTACCTAAATTTAATTTAGAACCTTTAATCGCATTAAATCTACTAAGAATAGAGTTTGACACATTCTCTATTTGCTTATACAATTTTGTTTCTTCATCTTCTAATCCTAGTTCTGCACCTTGCATTAAGTAACTAAATATTTTTCTTGTTTCTTTCGATGGAGAATGCTCATCAAATGCTTTTCTAAGTCTACTTAATATACCATCTGCAATACTTTTTGCTTTAGCAAATAATGAAGGCTCTGATTTTTCCATTTCATCCAACATAGGAGACATCGCATTCTTCATTGCTTTTCTAGTATCATTTGGCATACTATCGTATGATTCTATAATTGTATCTACAATATCTTTTGTTTTATCATCAAGTTGTCCACCATATAATTCGGTTTGTGAAACTAAACCTAACCAAACGCCTAATTGTTCCTCTTGTTCATCAGTCATATCTTTAGTCATTTGTTTCCAAATTTCTCGCATTTGATAATTATGTTCGTTTGCCTCCCTTGACCTCATTCTCATTCTCGTACCTTCATCATATAATGAATTATTTTCTATTCTATCTAATTCTTCATTATGTCTATTTTCTTCTTCTTCTAATTGACTATTATACTCTTGTAATTTTACGTAAAAACCATCATTTTGAGCAGACCTTTCTAAGTAGCCATTTGAATAAATTTGACTAACTTTTGCTACCTCGTTGTTTGCAGCATCTATCTTCTTTTGTTGTTGTTCCATTATCGCATTATATTCTTTTTGATATTCTTCTGTTCTTCTAGATTCTTCTGTTGAATATCTTTGATTTAATAATGCAATTTGTTCTGTTGTTCCACTTTGAATTAGCTCAATTGTCTTATTTTTTTGGTCCTCTGCGGTTTTTATCCATTCTTGAGCCTGAACCTTATATTCTTCTAAGCTTCCACTAAAATTTTCTGCATTTGTTTGAGCTTGTTGTGTTATTGCTGTTGCTATTTGTTGTTGTATTTCTATTTCTCTTTGATTTAATTCTCTTAATTTTTTAAAATATTCATCTAATTGTGTTATTTCTTCTTGAGTATAGTTTCTTCTTTCATCTGAGGCAGTCTTACATATTTTTGTAATACCATCTTGAACACTTTTCATTTCTTCTTCTAATTTTTTTTGTTCCTCTGATGAAACAAATAGCTCTGTATTAAATTCATCTAAGTGTGATTGTGCACTATCAATTCCTGTAATAAAATCATTTGCACTATTTCCCATATTACCAAAAGCTTCTTTAGTATCCTTTTCTGCATTTTTCATTGCTATTGTTATTCCTGCAATTGCGACTGTTATAGCCGTAACTGCAATTCCAACAGGACTAGTTAGTCCAGTAAATACTTTTGCTAGATTTTGCGTTGCAGTTGATGCTTTATTAAATGAATCTGTTGTCGTTTTTCCAATTAAGCCTACTGCTTGACTAAAAGTTCCTACTCCTTTTATAACTGTACCTACTCCACTAGATAACTTAGAAAGTATTTTTATTGCTGGTCCTATTGCAGCAACTAATGCTACTGTTTTTATTATGTTTAATTGCTCTTCATCTGATAAATCTGAAAAATCATCAACTAAGCCTTGAATCCATTTTGCTAATTTCTTTATTTCTGGTGCTAATGTTTTTTGTATTGCAATTCCTGCTGTTTCAAAACTTCCGCTTAAACTTTCTAATGCTCCTTGTGTATTATCTAGCATTGTATCAGCCATATCAGAAGCTGCACCATCACAATTTTCAAATTCTTTAGTCATATCAGATAAGTCATCTGAGCCTCTATTTATTAAAGCAACCATTCCAGATAAAGATTCAGTTCCAAACAAAGTTGTAAGTGCATTTTGTTCTTGCTCATCTGTTAAATCTTTAGTAGCATCTTGTAACATTGCAATAATTTCTGTTAGAGATTTCATTTTTCCTTCATTATCATAGAAACTTATTCCTAAATTATCCATGACTTCTTTCATTTTGTCTGTCGGCTTAGTTAATCTAGTTAAAGCTCCTCTTAATGTAGTACCTGCTTGCTCTCCTTTAATTCCTGCATCTGACATAATTCCTATTGCTGCCGCTACTTCTTCTATTTTTAGTCCCATCGTATTTGCAACAGGTGCTATATATTTCATAGCATTTCCCATGTCTTCTGTCTGAGCATTAGTTCTAGCAGCCGCTTCTGCAAAAACATCAGCAACATGAGCACTACTACTTGCGTCTAGTCCAAAACCTCTTATTGCACTTGCTGCTATTTCAGAGCTTGTTGCTAAATCTGCACCACTTGATGCTGCCAAGTCTAGAAGGCCTGGCATTGCTTCCATTATTTCTTGAGTATTAAAACCTGCACTTGCTAAGTTCTCCATACCTTCAGCAACTTCACTTGCACTAAAACTTGTTTCAGCACCCAAATCCATGGCTTGTTGAGTTAATTGTTCTAGCTCATCTCCTGTTGCTTCTGCAATAGCTTGTACTCTACTCATTTGTGCCTCAAAATCATTTCCAGTTGTTACAGCTGCTGTTCCTATTGCTAAAACTGGCAATGTTAATGTAGTTGTTAATGTACTACCTAAAGTATCTAGTTTATCTGATACACTTTTTACTTTATTCCCAAACTCTTCTATACTTTTGCCTGCTGTAGTCCATTTGCTAGCTTGTACCTGTAAATCTTTTAATTTATTTTCTGTACTTATTATTTCTCTTTGTAATGCTCTATAATTTTCTGGAGAAATTTTATTTGCCGAAGCATTTGCTTCATCTTGTATTTTCTTTAACTCTTCTAATTTTTGTGTTGTTTGCTCTATATTTTCAGCTAGTACTTGTTGCTTTTGTGATACTAATTCAGTATTCGTAGGGTCTAGCTTTAGTAAAGAGTTAATTCCTCTTAGCTCTTTACTAAGGCTAGAAGTGGCAGAATTAACTTTTTTTAAAGCATTTTGTAATCCTGAGGTATCCCCTCCAATTTTGACAATTATTCCTTTTACAGTTCCTGCCATATTTCCTCCTTAAAATACAAATAAGAGGCTATTTGCCTCTTATGCTAAAAGTCTATCTATATCTGCTTGTGTAGCTTTTCTTTCTTTTTTATTTTTAGGTTTGCTTAAACAAATAAAAATCTTAAGTACATCTATATATGATAAATACTTCAAATCTTCTAACCTTAAACCTAATCTAATACAAGCTAAGTAAAAATCGTGCTCTGGAAAAATAGATTCCTCACTATCTCCATTGATTTTACTTAGTTCTTCAACTACTTGCTCGTCAACAAAAGTGGTCGACGGCAAATTCCGTTACCTCAACAATCCACGAATCATTCGTTCTTAAATTCTTTATACTTTTCAACCATTCTTTATATTCAGGTATATTATTGTTGGCTTCATATATTAGGATGTAAGCTAATCTAGTACTTGCTAGAACATACTCGTCTAGGTTTTGCCTCATATCTCGTGAAAGCAATATTTCTAATTGTGCATCAGTTAAATCTGGATTTTCTTTTTTATACTTATCTGCTAATACTACTTGTGTCGTCACAAATTTTTGTAGTATATCTAAATCTTGAAAAACACCTCTTTTAAATATTCTTTCATAATCAAAATACGTTAGAGCATTAGCTTCTATATCATACTTAGTTCCGTCAATTTCAATTTGCTTCATTTAAACCTCCTACACACTAGCTTGTGCATCTTTTTCATAAACTTTTGTGAAGAATGTATTATAAACATCCTCATTTGTGTCATTTGGCTCAATAACAGCCTTAATAACATGGTCTGTTGCTCTTGGAGACATTGTAATTTCAATTGTGTCTGTTTGTGGTTCTTTTGTATCCTCAATTGTGTTCATCTCAGAACTTGGTCTTGTTGCTGTACAATCATAATATACGAATCTTCTCTTCTTTACATCTCCTTCTATTTCTCCCATTAATGCAAATCTAGCATTTACATCATCAGAGCTTTCAAATAATGCTCCATTTGTATCTTCTTGCTGTCCCAAGATTTGTGTTAAAAATTCTTTTACCGCCATAGCAAGTTCTAATTCTCCTGTATAACCGTTATTTGATACAGCTACATAATATTGAATATTATCTGCATAAAATGGTGTTGTTTCTCCTTCTGGTTCAGCTGATAGTGCTACTGCTCCAGGCATTGCAAAAGGAGTTCCGTATGTTATTTCTCCATCTTGCTCTGTAATTTTTGCAACATGTACGTTGCTTAAACCAAATTTTACTTTATTATTTGTATCTGGCATTTTATTTACTTCCTTTCTTTTTAAATTTCAAAAAAATAACTTATTTGCCAGACTTTTTCGTCTTCCAAATAAGTATCCTCTGTTCTGTTCCAAGCTATATCGCCTAGAATTTCATTTTCAATTTTGTTTTGCTCTTCTATGTTTTTGGTTATATAAGTGTAATCTAATTGTATAGGCATATCTTTGCTATAAACTTTATTATCTGCAAAGAAATTATTGGTTTCTGCTGTGATTGCTACTAAATGTGGAGGCTCTGTTGCTTTTTCAAATTTGCCAAAAGCATATTTAAAGCCTGCTTTTTCGCATCTTTTTTTTAGTTCTTCTAATGTCATTTTGTCCTCCTAATTTTAGTTTTTAATAAATCCGCAAATTCTTGTCCGTACTTCTCTTCAACTGGTCTTATGTGTGGTTGAGCTTGTGTTCTTCCTCCGTTTCTTGTTGCATGACCAAATTCTAGTAAGTGAGTTAATTGATAATTTGTTTTATTCCAAATTACTCTGCTATACTTATTTCTTATTGTTCTACTTTTAACGCCATTTTTTATTGCCCAACCTTTATAATACTTTGTGTTTCTTGCTATTCCGCTTCTTGGACTTGTTTGAATAAGCTCCTGTTTTGCTTCTTTTATAACAGTATTAGTTGTTTCAACTACTTCTTCGTCTATATCTTCTTTGTATTGAGTGAGATATTCCTGTAATTTCTTTTCTAAGTTTTCAGGTTTAATTGCTTTTGACATTCTTTATTTTCCTTTCGCAAACAAGTATTAGTTCGTCTGCTGTTACTTCTTGAGTCCTTATAATTGTGTAAACAATTCCCATATACTCAAGTTCTTGTTCATTGTTATAGTTTAAAGCACTTATTCTTAGTCTCAAAGTTGGTTGATAGCCTGCTTGATTAGCTTCGTAGTATTCATTTGCATAAACATCTTCAACTTTTATAATTGGAATTTCAGTTTTAGTTGGCTCTTGTGGAATGGGACTACCTATTTCATTTTGAAGATAATTTTGTTTTATTAGTTTGCAACTTACATCACGCATTTTCTTCCTCCAGATATTCCTGTGATAAACCTAAATTAGCACAAAGAAGACTATATGTTCTTTGTGCTAACTCTTTTTCTTTTATATCTACATTTCCGAAATTTGCTTT
>CALXWN010000007.1:0-21330 GCA_944392415.1 uncultured Clostridia bacterium
TCTTCTTTTGTTACATCTCTTGGGTTACCTGGTTTACAAGGGTCAACCATTGCTTTATCTGCAAGCATTTCGAAATCTTCTTTCTTAGCTCCTACATCTTTTACTGTTTGTGTAATTCCAACATCATTTGATAAGTTTCTAATACATTCACAAAATGTTTTTATAACTTCTTCTTTTGTAAATTCTGTTGCATCTATATGCATAGCTTCTGTTAATATTTTTCTAAATTCTTCATAGCTTACTTCCCCATTGAATTCCATAACTGTTGGAAGTAATATAGCATTTGCTAATCCATGTGGTGTATCATAAACAGCACCTAATTGGTGAGCCATTGAGTGAACTATTCCTAGACCAACATTTGAAAATGCCATACCAGCTATATATTGTCCTAAGCCCACTTTGTTTATTGCATCTTGATCCTTTTCATTTACTGCTTTTGCTAAATTATCATATATCAATTGTATAGCTTTCATTGAAAACATTTGAGACATTATATTTCTTGATTTTGTTATATATCCTTCAATTGCATGTGTTAATGCGTCCATTCCTGTTGATGAAGCAACTGATTTTGGCATTGATGCCATAAGCTCTGTATCAACTATTGCTATAATTGGAATGTCGTGTTCATCAACACAAACCATTTTTATTTCTTTTTCTGGGTCTGTTATAACATAATTAATTGTAACTTCTGCTGCTGTTCCAGCGGTTGTTGGAAGTGCAATAATTGGTAATCCTTTATTTTTTGTATTTGAAGCACCATTTAATGATACAACATCTGATCTATCTGGATTTGCAATTATTATACTTATTCCCTTTGCTGTATCTATGCTTGAACCTCCACCTACTGCAACTATTAAGTCGCATTTTTCACTTTTGCACATTTCTACACCATCTAATACATTTTTAATTGGTGGATTTGGTTTTACATCGTGAAATAACACATAATTTATCTTATTAGCTTCTAATAAATCTGTTATTTTTGTACTAACACCTGCTTTATATAAAGATTCATCAGTTACTACTAATACTTTTTTAAATCCTCTCTTTTTAATTTCTTCTGGAAGAACTTTTCTAGCTCCTTCTCCAAAATATGAAGTTTCATTTAATACAAACTTTTCAATTTCCATACTCTTTCTCCTTTTTTAATTTATTTATTAAAAACTAATATATGTGCGGAAGAATATATATTAGGTTTTATATAGCAATTAATAAACTGTAACATTTATTTGCAAAAAGCAGTTTCTGAAAGCATTAAACCACCCATATTATTGGCTTCATGCTCTGCTCTACCATATTCGCCAAAAGTAAATGGCATAATAAATGGTACATCTCCAGCTTCTTCTTTAACAAGTTTTGCGACCTCATCTATTCTATCGGCTATGGCTATTTTTCTGCCTCCACAGTGAACTAATAAATAACCTGCTGGATCTGAACTTAATTTTGATTTTAAATTTCTTAATGCTAGTCTTGGTGCATTTACAAGTTCATCTAAGCTAGCTTGCATTTGAATTACTGCAGTATTAACAGCCAAATCATTTCCAACATTTATGCTATAATCACTATTACCTGCCATTGGATGTCTAATTAAAGTTACATTTCCTGTAGGAGTTTTAACTCCAAGTGGCTTCAATATTGAAGCTGTAAGAATTTTATCTCCCATTAAATTTCTAGTTTTAAAGCCTGTCCATTCTGCATATTGTTTAACAGCTGGCATATGATTTATTTCTTTTAATGTTCTTTTGCCTTCTATTTCTGTAATTATTCCTGAATTAACTGTTTCATGATATTTGCCAGTATATTCATTTACAATTTTTTTATTTGTAAAGAAAAATGCTACTGCTACACCTTCTGAAAAGACTTTGTCTCCAGTAAATATTTTCCACTTACCAGATAAGTCATCATCAGCACAGCTTCCGCCAAACATTGGTATATCACCAATTACATCTTGAATACCCTTTGCATATTCTTCTTCTTCTCCTGGATTTGCTATCATAAAAAAATAAGCTGGTGGAAATGTTGTTCCTACACTTTTCATAGCATCAATTGCTACTTGTCTACCTGTTTCTCTTGCTGTAAGCATTTTTGGCGAACCCGCAACCCCAACTGCTGTATCAGGATCACCTATTGCCATAATTCCTACAAAACCATTTTCTGATGTTATGTATCCATCTGGAACTAATATTCCTCCATTTGATGTACACCCTATAATAGGCGCTGTTCCTAATTCTTCTTTTGCGCCTTCCATTAATTTTTGTGTATCATATTTTACTGAACTAAATATAAAAGCAACTTTTGTTTGAATTAAATCAAGTACTGCTTTTTTTGCACTATTTTTTCCTGCCAAAAAAGCATTTTCATCAGTACTCCATGCTACATTAGCTTTCATTCGTTTACCTCCTAAAATTTAATCTAAAGTTTATTATGTTTATTGACTTTTATTTTCAGCCAATTACTTATGTGTTTACTTAATAAATTATTTTAAAACATCTTCCCAGCCATTTGTCATATCATTAACTCTTGTTTCCGTTTGAGTTTTTTGTGTATAATACGAGTTTTGAGCACCTTGCATTGCATTTATCATTCCATTATCATTCAATGACAAATTAACTAAAACAGTTGACAATATCATTAATACAACAATTGTAACCACCAATGACAATAAAGTTATGCCATTTTCATTTGTTTTCATCTTGTTTTGATTCCTTTCATAATTCATCTATGGAAGTAGCATAAGAAGTTGTCATACTTATTTTTATAATACATCTTTTATGCTATTTCCTATAATTTTATTTACATCAACCATTAATTGATTAAATGCAATTTCATAGTCAAAATACTCTTTTATATCTTTATTTTCTATAAGCACATTATACATTTTAGCTAGTTTTTCTTTTTTAGCATCTTCATCTATTGGCTTGTCTTGCATTTTTTGCACTTCCATAAGTTGCACTTCTTTTTTTAATTCTTCAAAATCAATAATCAATTGTCTTTTATTTGCGTCTGCAAAAAGTCTATCTTTTGCTTCTTTTAAAGCTTTGTATTGCTTTGAATTTTTTATTTCTTCTGCTAGCCTATTTGCTGTATCATAAACTTCCATATTATTCTGCCTTTCTTTTTTGTAAAATATTCAAATTTTTACTATTAATATCTTTCAAAATTTGTTCATATTTTTAATGCTTGACTTTATTTAATTGTTATTATTTTACAATCTTATAAAACTATGCATACGCATTTCTTTTTCTGAAAGTTAAAAGGTTTCCTAATTCCTTTGCCGGATTTTGAGATCTTTTTGTCTTTTCTGCTTTTTCTTGCACCAATTTTTCTGCTTGTTTTTGTGCTTCTGTTTGACAAATAGCTTGTTCATAAACATAGTGTGTATCTTGAGCTATTTTATTCCAACTGTACATTTCTTTAACTTTTTTAACTGCATTTTTAGATACTGCACTACAAAGTTTTGCGTCAAATAGCAATGTTAAAACTGAATCGGCAATTGAATTTGAATTACCCGCATAACTTTTCATTCCATCTACACCATGCTCAACTATTTCATTTAAGCCTCCTACATCTGATACAACTGTTGGAACTCCTGCAAGCATTGCTTCTAATGCTACTATACCAAATGGTTCATATGTGCTTGGAAATACTGCTATATCAGCACATTTATACATTTTTTGTACCTTTTTAGAGTCACAATAGCCTGCAAAATATACTTTATTTTCTATGCCTAAATTTCTTGTTTCTTGCTTAAGCTCATCCATCATTCCTCCTTTTCCACAAATAACTAGTTTGGCGTCATGATAGTTGCTAAGTATTTTTGGCATTGCTCCTATTAAATTTTGAACACCTTTTTCATAAACAAGTCTTCCTACATATAAAATAATTTTTTCATTATCCATTGCAAATTGTCTTCTAAAATCATAGTCTCTTTCTACTCCAGAGAAATTTGTTAAATTAATTCCATTTGGTATTACATTTATTTTTTCAAATGGTAATCCAAATATTCTTTGAAGTTCGCCTTTCATATAGTTGCTATTAACTATTACTTCTGTTGCTTCATATGTAAGCATCCATTCTGTATCATTTATGTATCTTTGTGTTTCATCATGTATGCCACTGTTTCTACCATTTTCGGTTGCGTGTATTGTTGCTACTACTGGAATATTGTAAGACTCTTTTAATGCTTTGGCTGCATAAGTTACAAGCCAATCGTGTGCGTGAATTACATCAAATTTACCTTCTTTAGAAATAATTTCATTTGCTTTTGAAAGCATATTAAAGTTTAGTTGCATAATCCAATCTATGAAATTATTTGGATTAATCATATAATTGTCTACTCTATAAACCTTTACACCTTTATCATCTTCAACATATGGGGCACTACCGTCCTTATATGTTACAACTGTTACTTCATGACCATCTTTAATTAATCTATGTGACAGGTCGTGAACAACTCTTGCTATTCCTCCTACTATTCTTGGTGGATATTCCCATGTTAGCATTAAAATTTTCATAATACTATGCCCCTTTCATAATTTTCTTTAGTTTTTTAATAAAAAAATTGAAATAAATGTTTAATATTTTTCTACCACATATTGTATACAACTTTTCTACAAAAGTAAATAATAAATGACAAATTTTTTTTATATTTTTTTCATTTTTGTATTGATAAAAAATTTGCTTTGTTATATTATATTATGAGTATATTATAACTTTAACTAAGGAGGAAAATAATGCCAAAAAAATCAAAAGAAGAATTAGAAAAAGATATAATAAGTAACAAAAAATCAAGTGAAACAAAGCCTTCTACGGTTAAAGAAAAGGCTACTAAAAAAGTTACAAAATCTAAGACAACTACAAAAGTTGCAAAGTCTAAAACTGATAGTCCAAAAAAGAAAGCAGTAAGTTCAAAAACTACTAATTCCAAAAGCTCAACTGCTACTAAAAAGTCAACTTCAAAAAAGACTTCTGCAACTAAAATTACCCAAGCTACTAAAGCAACTAAAACCAGAGCTGTAAAAAAGACTAAAACTCAAAAAAGAACAATTAGTAGCAAAATTTTAAAGCTTTCTTCAAAGACTTTTACTAAAGCTATAAACAAAGATGAACTACCATTTGTTTTAGAATATTATGATTTACCATACAAATATAACAAAACAGTTATAAAAGCCTTAGCCCAAAATCCAAATACACTATTTGTTTACTGGGAAATTTCTGATGAAGATGTTCAAAGCATTAAAGATAAATACGGCGAGAACTTTTTCTATGTAACTAAACCGGTTTTAATAATTCATAATTTGACAAATAAATATTCTTTTGAAGTAGATATAAATGATTTTGCAAATAATTGGTATATTCATGTAAATGATACAAAATGTCAATATGTAGTTGAACTTGGCAGAAGACCAAAAGATGGTGAAATAAATAACTTACCTGACAATTATTTGTATGTGACTTCATCAAATATGATAGAATCACCTAATGACCATGTGCTATTTTATGATTCTGAAGCATATAGAAAAGTTAAATTTAAAAATATACATACTAATAAATACACAATCAAAGTTATTAAACCATTCTTAAAAAATATATACGAATTATACAAATCATTGCATCTTGATAAAGAAAATATAAGCTTTGATTTTAAAAATCCATCATCTCAAAATCCAACATCTACTGTGAAATAAATTTTTAATATGATTTAATATACGTTGCAATCATTTTCGCATTAATGCAAAGAATGTATATTGAAGCTTTATAAGAGGTTAAATATGAAAAATATAAAAGGATACGTAAGTTTTGTTCTTCACGCCCATCTACCTTTTGTACATCATCCTGAAAGTGAAGATTATTTAGAAGAACAATGGTTATATGAAGCAATATCTGAAACATACATTCCACTTATTTTAAGATTTCAAAAATTAGTTGAAGAAGGAGTAGACTTTAGATTTACAATGTCTCTTACTCCTCCTCTTTTAAATATGTTAGATAATAAAATGCTTCAAGAAAGATATATAAAATATTTAAAAAAACATATTGAATTATCTGAAAAAGAAATTGAGAGAACAAAAGATAATCCTAGAATAAATAAACTATCACACTATTATTATGATAGATATTCAAATGATTTACATATATTTAAAGATATTTACAATTGCAATTTAATAAGTGCTTTTAAAAAATTCCAAGACTTAGGAGTATTGGAGATAATTGGTTGTGGTGCAACACATGGCTATTTTCCAATTTTATATGTAAATGAAAAAACAGTTAGAGCACAAATTGCAATAGGAGTTCAAACATATTATAAATATTTTGATAAACCTATTAAAGGTTTTTGGCTTCCCGAATGTGGCTATGTTCCAGAAGCTGATAAATATTTAAAGGATTTTGGAATTGAATATGTTTTGACAGAAACTCATGGTATACTTTATGCAAACCCTACCCCTATTTATGGAACATATGCACCAATTGTTTCACCACAAGGCATAGTCGCATTTGGTCGTGATTTAGAATCATCTAGACAAGTATGGTCATCTATAAATGGTTATCCTGGAGATTTTAATTATAGAGAATTTTATAGAGACATAGGTTATGATGCACCATATGATTATATAAAGCCATATATAGCTTCAAATGGAGTTAGAGTTTCCACTGGTATACGTTATCATAGGATAACAGGTAAAACTGAAAATAAAGATATATATGACTTACAGTGGGCACAAGATTCAGTAAATAATAACGCTGGACATTTCTTTGATTGTAGAAATGCTCAAATAAATTATTTGTCCGAACATATGGATAAACCACCAATTATTGTTTGCCCATATGATGCTGAACTCTATGGTCACTGGTGGTATGAAGGTCCAGACTTTTTATATACCTTAGCTAAAAAGATATATTATGATGATTGCAATTTTAAATTAATTACACCTAGTGAATATATAGATAAATATCCAGAAATACAAGAATGTACACCTTGTCGTTCTAGTTGGGGTGCAAAAGGTTATTCAGAAGTATGGCTTAACCCAACAAATGATTATGTTCATAAACATTTGCATACAGCTGGTGACAGAATGTGTAAATTAGCAAAAATGTTTCCAAATGAATCTAAAAGCTCTAAAAAAAGAAGAATACTTAATCAATGTGCAAGAGAATTGGTACTTGCCCAAAGTAGTGACTGGTTATTTATAATAACAAATGGAACAATGGTTGACTATGCTAAAAAAAGAATAAAAGACCATATTGGTCGATTTACTAAAATGTACAATAGCTTAGTTAATAACGAAGAATTAGACGAAAAATTTTTAAAAGACATAGAAGCCAAAGATTGCATATTTCCTGAAATAGATTACATGATTTATTATTAATTTTTCCTATACAATAAAAAATTTTACAAAAAGGATAGTCCTTTTTGTAAAATTCTATTTTAATTCTTTTCTATCTAAAGATATTTCTTTTAACACTTTTTCTAATCTCTTTTCTAAATCAGCTAATATATTATCAGCATATTCCTTTGCTCCTTGAGTAATTTGTCTAGAATTCTCATTTGCAGCTTCCATTATTTGATTCTTTTGTTCATAAGCTTTTTTAGTTATTTCATGTTCATCTATCATTGAAATTATTCTATTTTCTGCTTCCTTTACAACATCGTCAGCCTCTTTTTTGGCTTCTTCTAATATTCTTTCTCTCTCTTCCCTAACCCATTTTGCCTGTTTTAAATCTTCTGGTAATTTAAGTCTAATCTCTTTTATAACATCTAAAATTTCTTCCTGCTCAACTATTATTTTATTTGTAAATGGCATTTTTTTAGAGTTTTCTATTATTTCTTCTAAATTTTCTAATAATGTAAATATCTCCATATTCAATTCCTCTTTCTTTTAGCAAATCACTTTACTAGGTAGTTTTTTATGCTAGCTATGAATAGCAAAATTAGTTAGTTTTAATAAATATCAAATTTGCTCTTCCATATTTTCTATTATCTATTATCTCTAAGTTTTCTATCTTTTGTAATTCTTCTATATCTCTGTTTAATTCATCTGTTTCGATTATTATTATACTATTATTTGTCAATAGTTTATTTTTTTGTAGTTCTTTTATAGATTTTACTGCTAAATCAAGTTTATATGGTGGATCTAGAAAAACTATTGAAAGTGGTTCCTTTATTTTTTTTATTGCAATAATGTAATCTTCATTATATATAACTGACTTTTCTATTAATCTTGTTTTTTCTAAATTCTCTTTAATTATTTTAATTGCTTCTTTATTGATATCACAAAAATATGCTCTTTTTGCACCTCTGCTTAATGCTTCTATACCTAAAGCTCCACTTCCTGCAAATAAATCTAATACAATAGCATTTTTAATATAATTTTGTAAAATGTTAAATAAAGCTTCTTTTACTCTATCTAATGTTGGACGTGTTGACATACTATCAATCGACTTTATTTTTGTACCTCTAGCTATTCCACTTATAACTCTCATAATACTATTTTAACTTTAAATCCCTTCTTGTCAATAGACTTAATAAAATTGTAATATTCCTTTAACATCAATGTAATACAGTTATTTTAGCATAAATTTACAGTAAAATAAAGGGATATACGCTAAATTATTGCATATATCCTCTTTTTTTATTACAATTTTGTAATTTATTTATCTTTATTAAAACTTGCTCTTATATAATAAATATACGTTTAATTATATCTTTTAAATTTACAATAAATTATTAATCATCTTTATTTACTTCTTTTAAAAGTTCTAATTGAGATATAAGTAAAGATTCCATTTTTGCTTTATATACATCAAATTGTTTATTAATGTCTTCTAATTCTTTTCTTTTTTCAGCTACTTGCATATCTAAATTTTCTGTACGTTCTTTTGCTTTATTTTCAGCTTCTCTAATTATTTGTTCAGCTTGCTTTTGAGCAGCATTTTTAACTTCATCAGCAGCTGATTGAGCCATAAGTAAAGTATTTTGCAATGTTGATTCGATCTGATTGTAATGCTCAACTTTCATTTTTAAATCTTGTAATTCTTTATCATTTTCATTTACTTTTTTGTAAATAGCTGAATAATCCTTTGTTAATTCATCTAAAAAATCATCAACCTCTTCTGGATCATATCCGTTAAGAGTCTTTTTAGAAAATCTTTTATTTTCTATGTCTAAAGGTGTAATCATATTATTCCCCCATATATTTAATTATTGGCATTACTCTTAAGCCAAGATACAGGTAATTTGCTCTTGGTTTCTTCTCTTGTTTCTGATGTTATATCATAATTATAAGGTGCTACTAAAAATATAGAGCTTGATATTTTTTGCATATGACCATCTAATGCATGTGCAGCTCCGCTAACAACATCTATAATTCTTCTAGCAATATCTTTATTTACATATTCTAAATTAATTATAATTGATTTTTTTTCTTTTAATAAGTCACATATATCTTCAGATTGTTCAAAAGATGTTGGTTGCATTATTACCATTCTTACTTGCTGAGCCATATTGACAACTTTACCACTTTTTCTACCAAATAGTCCTTTTGGCTCTTCTAATTCTTCCTCTTCGTATGTATCATTTACATCTTCGAATTCTTCTTCTTCAGCCTCTTCCGCTCCCATACCGAAAATATTCATAAACTTATTTAAAACTGCGTTTGACATTTATAAACAACCTCCTAAATTTCTCATTCGTATTTACGACTATACTTAGTATCTAACTTTTTTTGGATAAAGTCAATAGTTTTTGTAATATGTAATCATTATTTAATGTTTTTGTAATATTATTGTAATATTATGTAGCATTATTTATTTGATTTTCTGATGGTTTTAATAATAATTCATCATATAAAATTATTGAAGTTGACACATCTTCACTTAAATTTAATTCCTCAATTTCCGATGTGCTATAATTCGTAACAATAGAGTAGTTTTCTGTCGCTTTTTGTACTTTAACTAATACCTTATCTAGATATCCTGCTCTTGTTCTTATTACATAGTTTAACCCATCTTGCTCAAAAATGCACGTATTTGGTACTTTAAAACCTTTTTCATCCCACCAAATTATATCTATTGAAACCTTTCTATAGCTTAAAAGTTCTTCTATTCCTTCTGTAAAACTAAAGATAATTGTAACTTCATTATCATTTTCTCTTGTAATATATTCTACTTTAGCATCTACCTCGTTTAAACTTGGTAATGCCAATTTAACACTATCTCCTATTTTTGCTTGATTTGCCTCATTGCTTTTAGAAGTGCATGCTATGTAGCAAATAAAATTATTGACTATTTTTCCTGCTTCATTACTAGATGAAATAATTTGTCCTGTTTTTAGATTTAAATTTTGCAAAAATTCCTTATTAATTTTAGAAAAGTCACTTGTGTTCAATGTTTCTTCTAATCCATCTATTCTATATGAAACCATTCCGCTTCTAGTCGCATTAATATATTCTGCTCCTGAATTAAGCTCATTTTCATATGTACTTCTTTCATCTATAAGTTTTTTTAAATATGATCCTGTTGGGCTTAATTCTCCTGCTATTTTAGCTTTTTTGGTTACCTTTTCTGATATACTTTTTTTGTATTCTTTTATTTTTTGAATATCATTTGAATTAGTAACTTGTTCTAAAGTACTTTCTATTTGTGTATCTAATAATCTTGTATCTTGGGATGGTAAACTGTCTTCATTTTTTTCCATAGCTTCTTGTATTTTTAGATCTAAATCCGCTATCTTATTTTTTAAATCATCTTCTCCTGCTGAGTAATACCTAAAAACAGGATCTCCACTAGCAACTTTTGAACCTTCAGATTTTATTTCCACCATACCATTTTTATAGTTTTCTCCCTTAATAACAGTTTCATCTCTGATTATATAAGCATCCACTGTCTCTTCTTGTGATATTCTACCTTCATTTACTAAAACAGAATCTGTTGGATTTTTAATTAAATGATATACTGAAGCTATTAAATATACACATACAGCTAATACTAAGACTATAATTATAGCTAGCTTTCTTTTGTTTACTTTTCTTTTAATTTTTATATTTTGATCATTCTTAGTGATTTTCTTCACGCTTCCTCCAAATATTTTTTTATTATTATATTTACATTATCATTATTAAAAGCATCTAGCCACATTGCATTTTTATAAGATTTAAACCATGTTATTTGTCTTTTTGCATACCTTCTTGTTTCTAGTTTTATTTTTTCAATCATCTCTTCTTTTGTTAACTTTTTATTTAAATATTCTACTACTTCTTTATATCCTAAGCCTTGCATAGCTGTAGGAAATTTTTTATATTTTCTCATTAAGTTTTGCACTTCTTCAATCAAGCCATCTTTAATCATTAAATCTACTCTTTTGTTTATCCTATCATAAAGCTTTTTCCTTTCCATATTAAGTACAAAAACTATATAGTTATATTTTGGTCCATTTTTTCTTGATTCTTCTTCTAATTCAGTTTTTGTTTTACCAGTAGAATGATATATTTCCAATATTCTAAGTATTCGTTTTTTATCATTTGGACTAATTTTTTGTATAGCTTTTTCATCTATTGCTTTTGCTTCATTATACAAATTTTCTAAGCCTTCACAACTGGCTCTTTCTTCAAGCATTTTTCTATAATCTAAGTCTGTTTCAATTTCAGGGTAATCAATACCATAAATTAAAGAATTTAAGTATAACCCTGTTCCTCCTACTATAATTGGAGTTTTACCTTTTTTAATAATTTGTTCTATTGTATTTTCTGCATCTTTTTTATATTCTGCAACGCTATATCTTTCATTTGGATATACAAAATCTACTAAATGATGTACTGCCTCTTCTCTTTCTTCTTTTGTTGGTTTGGCAGTTCCAATTGTCATATCTTTATATATTTGCATAGAATCACATGAAATTATTTCTCCGTTTAATTGTTTTGCAACTTTTATTCCTAGACTTGTTTTTCCAGATGCAGTTGGTCCACAAATTACTATTACCTTTTCTCTATTCATTATTACTCCATTTTCTTTAACTTACTATCTTTTTATTAAATTTTTGTCCTTTATTAATTTAGTAGATCAACATATTACTTTTATTCTACTACATTAGCTTTATTTGCATTATTTACAAATTCACTTATACCCTGTTGTATATCTCGAATATACATAAATTCAAATACTAAAACTATTATACTAATAACTAAGCATATTATCATTCTTCTTTTAAATTTACCTTCTTTTATATCACCTTGTTGCAATTTTTTAAAATTTAGCATTATAGGTAACTCCATTGCAATTATATTTATTGGTAAAAATGTAAACAATATTAATTGCCTAGATGAATTTGCAACTGTTTCATCTGCTCCCGCTGAGCTAATTCCATATACTATAAATAGTATAACATACATAACTATTTCGCCTATAACTACTAATATTATTTTATTTTTCAACTCTATATTGCTAAGTGATTTAAAAATTACAATAATTGATGCTAAATTCATTATTACTATAAATACTATTATTGCTGTTTCCATTTTTTCAAAAGCCCTTTCTTTTGTTATTCTTTTATATGGCAATTTTAAATATGTACATTTAAAAATTATTTTTAGAAATTTTCTTTTTGATATAGAATGCTATCTCCTAGAAAATTTCTTTTCAATATCTGTTTTAGACATCTTTATAACTGTTGGCCTTCCATGAGGACAAGTAAATGGATTTGGCAATCTTAGTAGTTGATTCATTAGGCTATCTACTTCTTCTTTTGAAAGAGCCATATGTGCTTTTACTGCTGCTTTGCATGCTACTGTTGCCAAAAACTTATCTTCTATTTCTTGTTTTGCTGTTCTTGCTACTGTATTTATTTCATCCAAAGTTTCTAAAAACAATTCCTGTGTATCAAAGTCCAAGCAAAACTCTGGAACTCCTGTTAATTTTACTGTATTGTCTCCAAATTCTTCAACTGCAAAACCTGCTTTATTAAACAACTCTTTATTGTCTTTAAATATTCCCATTTCTCTTGTGCTAAGTTTTATTATATCTGGCAAAAGCATTAATTGACAATCTTTATTTTCATCATTATAATAGTTAGCTTTTACTTTCTCATACATAATTCTTTCATGAGCAGCGTGTTGGTCTAATATGTATAAATCATCTCCCATAGTTAAAATTATATATGTTTTAAATGCTATTCCAATAAATTTGTATTGAGGATTATTGTCTATGCCTTCTTTTTCAAACATTGAAATTTCTTCACCAGTTATAGGCGATATTGGAGAATTTTGTTCTTTTTTTGCTTGTTTTTCGTCATATTCTTTCTTTGCTTCTGCTATATCTCTTCCGAATAATCTTTTATACATTTCTTCAAAAGTTTCTTCATTTTTGTCATTTTCTTTACCTTGATTTGAATTATTTTCATCTTGATTATTTTTTAGGTTTTCATTAGTTCTGTCAACTATATTAGTACCATTATCCAATTTATAGGCTTCACTTGTTTCTTGTAAACCTTCATTTTTTGGTGCTTCACTAATTTGTTCTTCGTTACTTTGTTCGCTATATTTTTGTTCCATTGTTTCGCTACTTTGTTCTACATTATTTTGCTTTTGCTCCCCAACGCTTTGCTCGTCTTTATTTTGTTTCTCGACGCTTTGCTTATCATCATTTTGTTTTAATGCTTCAATATTTTGTTCTTCACTATTTTGCTTTGATTCTTCACTTGTTGGCTCATCATTTTTATTCAAAAGTGCCTTTGTCATATCAGCTAGCTTTATTCCAATTTCTTCCGGTGTTTTTGTTTGAGTAAGTTCATCGATAAATTTTCTTCTTGTTTCAGCATCTAATCCACTCATTGTGCTTTTAAATTCTTTAAATTCAGGTATATTAGTTTTATTTTCTTTTTCATTATTTTTATTTTTGCCTATTTTTATATCATTTGATAAAGCTACTTTATCTTTTACTTCATCAGCCTCAATTTTTGTACTAAATAAGTTTGAATTAGCATTTGCATTAATACTTTTTAATATATCATTTGGAGTTGTATCTTTATAATCTTTTTCTGGAGATGGGACCAAATCAAATTTTAATAATGATTGTTTTATGCTATTATATATAGCTTTGAATATTTTGCCATCTTCTTGGAATCTAACCTCCAATTTTGTTGGATGTACATTTACATCTACCTTTTTTGGATCCATATCAATATTTAATACTAAGAATGCATGTTTTCCTATTGTTACCAAGCCTTTAAAAGCTTGTTCTGCCGCACTTGTTAAAGTTTTATCTTTTATAAATCTTTTATTTACAAAAAATAATTGATTAGACCTATTTGAACGAGCAATAGCTGGTTTTCCAATAACTCCAGTAACTTTCATATCTTCGTAACCATAGTCTACAGGCAATAAGTTTTGAGCAATTTCTTTTCCATAAATGCTGTAAATAACATCTTCTAATTTGCCACTACCTGTTGTTTGAATAGAAATTTTTCCAGTATTAATTAATTTTATTGAAACATTGGAATTAGCTAATGCAATTCTTGTTATAGTGTCTTCTATGTAACCTGATTCAGTAAAATCCTTTTTTAAAAATTTGTATCTAACTGGGGTATTATAAAACAGTTCTTTTACTGTAATAGTAGTTCCCTTTTGACAGCCTTCTTCATGTTTATCTATTATATCTCCGCCCTGGATTTCGATTTTATATCCTATATCATTTTGTTCTGTTCTTGACACTAATTCAACCTTAGCAATGGCTGCAATACTAGCCAAAGCCTCACCTCTAAATCCCATAGACTTTACTGTGTCTAAGTCATCCGCTTTACGTATTTTACTTGTAGCATGTCTTTCAAAAGCAATTTCCATATCATCTGGCATAATTCCACTACCATCATCTGTAATTCTAATATAGGAAATTCCCCCATTTTTTATTTCAACAGTTATATTTTTAGCTCCAGCATCTATTGAGTTTTCAACTAGTTCTTTTACTACAGAAGCAGGTCTTTCAATAACTTCACCAGCTGCTATTTGATTAATTGTTAAGTCATCTAGTAATACAATTTTTCCCATTTAATATTTCATCCTTTCCATTATCTTAAGTTTTAATTATTTATAAACTTATTTTTCTCTTCTTTGTGACTGCATTATATCATAAAAGAAAAAAATATACTATATTTTTTAAAAATTTACTTATCAATAACATATATTGGTCTTTTTATTAAAACTATAGTAAATGGTAACCAATTTATATAAATCCGAATAGTATATATTATACAAAAGAAGTTGAATTCTTTATGAGGGAGGTATAGTATGAGAGGTTGTAACGGAGATATGTTATGGTTCATAATATTAATCTTATTACTTTGCTGCAACTGCGGTGGAAATAACTGCGGATGTGGATGCGGAAATGACAACAATTGTGGTTGCTAGTATTTTACAATTTGAAATGCATTTTAAAAAGTAAAAACTACTCATAAAGTAGTTAAAAGAAAGGAGGATGCTAAAATGCCAGATAAATGCGGATGTGGTTTTTTCGGAAAAGATAATGACTGCTGTTTCATAATTATATTATTAATATTAATATGCTGCTGCTGTGGTGGAAATAATAGAGGTTGCTGCTAATAAGTACTAACTACTTTTAGTTCATAATTTATTAATCTTCAAACACGCAAAAAACTAGCCAACAGAAATTTTAAATATCTGTTGGCTAGTTTTAATTTTTAAATATTTCAAAGTTATTAATAGAAATAGTTATTTGGTTGGGCTGGCTAGATTCGAACTAGCGCATGCATGAGTCAAAGTCATGTGCCTTACCGCTTGGCTACAGCCCAATGTTTATATAAATGGGGTGGAATATGGGACTCGAACCCATGGTCTCCAGTGCCACAAACTGGCGCGTTAACCAACTACGCTAAATCCACCATTTGTAATTACAACAATATATATTCTACCCCATTTTTTTGATATTGTCAACCATTTTAAATAATTTATTCTTAAAAATTGGTCACATATTTACAATTATAAATTTATCTATAATATTACTACTCTGCCTCTCTTGCCCATATTACCAATCTGTATCTTGAGTCATCAGTACATGTAGATAATGAAATTTCTCTTTTTCCAGCTGTATCTCTAGTAATATAATCAGAATCCTCAGAAGATGTGTTATATATATTATATATTGTATATTCTATTCTAGTACCTTCTGTGTCTGTTATATATATTTCATCTCCATTTTCTAATTCATCATTTCTTGAAAAGAATGTTCTATTTCTATAATTATGTCCTACAATAATAGTATTACCGACCTGATTTAATCCAGGTCCCATAAGTACTCCTATAGATTGCTCTAATGAATTTCTTGTTGCTCTTTCTAAGACAGGTAAGTCTAAATCTATTTTAGGAATTTCCATTCTTCCAACAACAGTAAAACCTTTATATGTTACCACATCATTGCTTGTACTATTGCCAGAAGGAGTGTTTGAGACCCCATTATCAATAGCCACAAAATTGATTGGATCACTTCCTGAAAATTCATTTTGATTTGTTGTTGTATTAATTATTGTTTTATTAAATTCTTCTAAAGCTGTATCTATATCTCTTTCTTGGAAGTATCTTTTATATGTTTGATATCCCCAGAAGCCTAATAGAGCAAATATAATTATTACTACTATTACTAAAACTACAGTTAGTACTTTATTATATTTTGAATTTACCATATTTCATCCTTTCTTTACTAGACTAATCAATATTTATTATAACATATTTTTTGTAATTAATCTAGTCCTTTTCTTAAGTTTTATGTAATAATTTTTACAATTGTAACTCTATCTAGTAGGTAATTTTTCTCCACCCATTACATGAAAATGTAAATGTTTTACAGCTTGACCACCGTCTTCTCCCACATTTGATGTTACTCTAAATCCAGTTTTATCTATACCAACAATTTCTGCCACTTTATTTATTGTTTCAAATATATGAAATAATAATTCTTTGTGATCTTCTTTTAAATCCTGTAAACTCTGAATATGAACTTTTGGTATTACTAGTACATGAACTTTAGTAATTGGATTTATATCATAAAATGCTAAAACTTCATCATCTTCATATACTTTTTTTGAAGGAATTTCACCTTTTATTATTTTACAAAATACACAATCTTCCATTAATCATATTCTCCCTTTCTTTTTTATTAATTTGACAATAATTGCGTTTTTTCAATATTTAACATCATTCCAATACTGCTTTAATCCTTCTCACTCCTTGCGAACTAGCTTCCTCTTTAGTAATTTTGAAATGTCCAAGCTCACCTGTATGCTTTACGTGAGGTCCACCACATAATTCTTTTGAAACATTTCCTATTGTATAAACAGTAACTTCATCAGGATATTTTTCTATAAACATACATTCAGCTCCTGATTTTAAAGCATCTTCTTTTTTCATTGTTTCTACTGTAACAGGTAAATCTTCTTTAATCCATTCGTTTACTAAATCTTCAGTAGCTTGCTTTTCTTCTGGTGTAAGTTTGTGGTCACAGTTAAAATCAAATCTCATTCTTTCTGTTGTAATGTTAGATCCTCTTTGATGTGAATTTGGCCCAATAATTTTTTTAAGTGCTGCATTTAAAAGGTGTGTTGCTGTATGGTAAGCTATTGTTCTTTCATTTTGCTCTGCTAAGCCTCCTTTAAACTTTTGGTCACTACCCATTCTTGATTTTTCTTGATGCTCTTTAAACAATTTATCCACTTCACTTAAATCAACTTCAAATCCATTTTCTGTTGCTAAATCTTTTGTAACTTCTGGTGGGAATCCATATGTTTCATATAAGTTAAATATTGTCTTTCCATCTATTTTGTTTATTCCTTGATTTTTTAATCTATTTATGACCTTATTAAATTCTCTTTCACCATTATTTAAAGTTTTCATAAACTTGTCTTTTTCAGCAACAATTACGTCTTTTATTTCTTGCTTATGTTCTTGTAGCTCTGGATACATTTCCTTTAATGTTTCTATATTTAATTCAATCAAGTTTGGTAATTCGTTTAAATCAATTTGTAATTTGTTTAAATGTCTTGTCATTCTACGAATTAGTCTTCTTAAAATATAGCCTCTATCTAAGTTTGAAGGTCTTCCACCATCACAAATAATCATCATACTTGCACGCATGTGCTCTGCTACAATTCTTCTGCTAGCTATATCATCATTTTTTGCTAAGCTTTGCAATCTTTCCATTACTGGACTAAAAAGTTCAGTATCAAATGGAGTTTGCTTTCCTTGTAAAAGCATAGCCATTCTTTCTAATCCTAGTCCTGTATCAACATTTTTTTGTTCTAGTTTTGTATATTTTCCATCTTTTTTGTAATATTCCATGAAAACATTATTCCATATTTCCACATATTTTCCACAATCACAAGATGGCTGACAATTCTCTGAACACTTTGGTTTGCCTGTATCATAAAACATTTCCGTATCTGGTCCACAAGGTCCTTCTTCACCTGCTATCCACCAGTTATCATCTTTTCCATAATAATATATTCTTTCTTTTGGAATACCTGCTTTTTCCCAGCAAGAAGCAGTAAGCTCATCTCTTGGGCAGTCTTCATCTCCCGCAAAGCAAGTAACAGATATTTTTTCGGCTGGAATGCCAAGTTCCTTTGTAAGAAATTCATAACTCATTTGAATTGATTCTTCTTTAAAATAATCTCCCAATGACCAGTTACCAAGCATTTCAAAATATGTTAAATGTCTATTATCTCCAACTTCATCAATATCATTTGTACGCAAACATTTTTGATAGTCTGTTAGTCTTTTTCCTTCTGGATGTTTTTCACCTAAAAGATAAGGTACTAATGGTTGCATACCAGCAGTTGTAAATAATACTGATGGATCATTTTCTGGTATCAATGGACTACTAGGAATAACTTTGTGTCCATGGTTTTCGAAAAATTTTAAGTATTTATTTCTAATATCTATTGCTTTCATTTTAAGTTTGTCCTTTCTTGATTTTGCATTATGTTAAATTGGTTTCATTTAACTAATTTTAACAATTTTTTAATAACTATATTTTCTCTTTTTAATACTTATATTTTAGCATTTTATTACATTTTGTCAATTGTTTTGTTATAATTTACTGTTCCGCGAAGTGAAATATGAAAGAATGTATATTGAAGTTTAAGTAAATTATTTAAGCTGTGAATTGTAACCTTTAAACAATGCTCAAATTTCCATACAATTCTTCATTTTTATTTTCTTCAATTTGAACATTCAAAATTTTATTCACAATTTCGCTTTCATCTGTTAAATCGCCTTTTGCATTGACCATAATATAATTTGCAGTATGACCTTTGAAATATCCATTTTTGTACTCTTCAAATAAAACTTTAACATTTTTTCCAATATAACTTTCATTATATTTATTTTGATTTTTATTTGAAAGTTCTATAAGTCTTTTGCTTCTCTCCTCTTTTATTTTGCCATCAACTTGATTTTTCATCTTTATAGCTACTGTTCCCTTTTTAGGAGAATATTTAAAGATATGCATTTTATAGAATTTTATTTTTTTTAGAAATTCATAAGTTTTTTCAAAGTCTTCATCTGTCTCGTTTGGAAATCCTACAATAATGTCAGTTGTAAGTGCTACCTCAGGATACACTTTTCTAAGCAGATTTGCTGAGTTTTCAAACTCTTCTGTTGTATATCTTCTATTCATATCTTTTAAAGTTTTATCACATCCACTTTGAAGTGATAAGTGAAAATGTGGACAAATCTTTTTTAATTTGTTTAGTCTTGCCACAAAATCTTCTGTAATAAGTTTTGGTTCTAGTGAACCTAATCTTATTCGTTCAATGCCTTTTACTTTGTTTATTTGTTCTAGTAATTCAATTAATCTAAAACCACCTGTATGCAAGTCATCTTTTGGGTCAAATGGCTTAAAATCTTGGTTGTATCCAAAAGTTTCTCTATACTTTTCAGCATCTTCCATACTAAAATCTTTTCCAAAAGAAGCTAAATGTATACCTGTAATTACAACTTCTTTTATGCCCTCTCCAGCAATCTGCACTATTTCTCTTAAAATACTTTCAGGGTTTCTACTTCTTACTTTTCCTCTAGCATAAGGAATAATGCAATATGAGCAAAATCTGTCGCAACCATCTTGCACCTTTACAACTGCTCTGTTAAGCTCTGTGTAAGTTATAGTGCCAAAGTCTAGGTAGTTATTTTGATGCATTACATCACTGACTTGAACTTTAATATTTGAATTATTTTTCAAATTATCTTTTTCTGTTATATTTTCACTATTTATCGCTCTATTATTTTGAGCATCATTATCAATATGTTTCTCGTTTAGATACTCTTCCACTATTTTAACAATATTAGTCTTTTCGTTTATGCCAATTACAATGTCTACTTCTGGCATTTTTTCTATCTCTTCTTTAGATGTTTGTGCATAACATCCACACACAACAATAATAGCCTTTGGATTTAACTCCTTGGCTCTTCTTATCATCTGCCTTGATTTTCTCTCAGCAATATTAGTTACGCTACATGTGTTTATAACATATATATCTGCCACATTTTCACTTAATTCATAACCATATGTCATAAACTGCTGTTCCATAGCTTCTGTTTCGTATGTATTTACTTTACAACCTAATGTATAAAACTTAACTTTCATAATGGCTATATTATAACATTGTTATGTTAATTAAGCAAGAGTTTTTTACGTTTAAACAGGATAAAGACATGAAAAGTTTTTTTCATCGTCTGTATCCATTATAATTACTTGGTTAAGAGATAATTATTGTCTTAAAATTACGTAGTATTTTAAAGATTTCAATTGTTTCTTTTTCTACATTTCTTGATATATCTTTTCTTATTCTTTTTAAACTTTTATTTTTTATCTTTTTTCTTCTACTTTTTTAGATATTACTGCTTTTACATTCTCTTTTTGTGTATTCAATGCATCCCATGTGCATATTACTCCTTTTAAATCTAACCTTTTTATTATTTCTGGTATTCCTGTTATTTCATTTGTTTTTCTTCTATTAGTTCTTGCTCTATGCACATATTTAATTTGTCTGAATACACATTTAAAACATTTAAAGGCTTTACTTCTTCTGTTATATTTGCTTTCTTTCTTGCACTTCCTTGGTCAACTTTTCCATCAAATGAAAATATGTCTTTAAATGTTTTATCTTCCATAAATTGTATTTCTTTTATGAAGTCAACGAATATTTTATTTAATTCTTGGCTATCTATTATACTTATTACTCTTTCATAAGTTTTAGCAGATGGAATTCCTCCTGTTAGTTTTAGAAATGTTTTTAAAAATTTCTTTTCGTCTTTAGCATAATCTTCTATTTCCTCCCAT
>CALXWN010000008.1:0-19158 GCA_944392415.1 uncultured Clostridia bacterium
TACCAAATATTAATCTACCAAATGTAAAAATAAGAGATTTGAATCCTTTAGTACAAGGAAAAAGAATAAAATAGGAGAAACTATTGAGAAAGGTAATAAAATATAAATTGTAAAAGAGGCAAAAAAGAAATGTCATAAAAGTATCAAAATATATGGTATAGAAAAATTGTTGAAAAAGTAAATTCAAAGAACTTTACAAAAAATAAAAATTCACAATTGTGAAGTGAATTTAAAAAAAAGTGTTGACTTTTTTATATTTTATGATATCATACTTGTACTAAATAATGAACAACTTGAAAATTATGTACACTTGTGGTATAATTATATGGATAATATATTAATAATTGGAAATAATTATTAATATATTGTAAAGAGGTGTATATTATGAAAGTTGATTTTATTTTTAGGAGGTATAAGAAAATGACAAATGTAAGATTAAAAGGAAAATCAATTGCATCTAATATAAGACCTGAATGGGAAGAACTATGTTCTACTTGTGCATCAATGGCAAAATCTGTTGGATGGACAAAACAGGATAGTAGAAATTTATTAAAGAAAGTAAGAAATGAATCAAATCCAAAAAGGTCGTATTAAGGTAGTAGTTGATACAAATGTTTTAATAGATGCAATTTTCCATGATGATACTGATTGCGCAGATTTATTTAGGTATAAACATGACGGAGAGATAACTTTTTGTATGAATAGAAGAACATACCAAGAAGCTTTTAGAGTTTTTTTGAGAACATTAGAAGAAATAGAAAAAAGAGCAAAAGATAAAAATATACAATATACTTCAAGGCAATTAGATTGCTTATTTTATAAGTTGTCAAATGCATTATGGGAAATACATAAAGTAGAAGGAAATACTAAAGTAAATTACTGTAAAGATCCAGATGATAATAAATTTATAGAGTGTTGTATAGATGAAAATATAAAATATTTAGTTTCAAGTGATGAACATCTATTAAATTTAAAAGAAAACGAAGACATAAAAAAACATGGAATAAATATTATGACACCAAAAGAGTTTTCATTAGAATTATTAAGACTAAAATTTGAAAAGAACTTGTAATAGTTCTTTTTTTTAACAAACGGTAGAGTTAGGAAACTAGCTCTACTATTTTTTGTTTATGATAATAACAAATACTAATATGTAAAACAAATTATAAAATATAAAATTCTAAGTAGATTGAAACAAACAGAGGTAGAATACAAGTAGAGCAAAAATAAGAAACAATATAAAATAATAGGTAAGCAATTATCTGTTATTTTCTGCTTTAAAGGTTAATATTAGAAAAATAATTGTATTTACAGCTATTTTATGATATAAATAAGAAAAATATGAAGGTCATAACACTTCGTTACGATTAAAAAGGAGGAGTAAACAATGAAAGTATTAATAGCTACTAAAAATCAAGGAAAAATAGAAGGTGCCAAAAAAGCATTAGAACATTATTTTAAAGATGTTGAAATAAAAGGAATATCAGTAGAATCAGATGTACCAGACCAACCTGTAAACAAAGAAATTTATCAAGGAGCAAAAAACAGGGTAAAGAATTAAAAAAAATATGCCAAAGAAAATAACATTTCAGCAGATCTATTTTTAGGAATAGAAAGCGGAATAAATGATTTATTAGGAAGATGGATGATTACTAACATTGCAGTAATTGAAGATGATAAAGACTTTGAAAGTTATGGTACAAGCCCATCATTTCCAGTTTTAGATAATTTAGTACAAAAAGTGCTAGAAATTTTGGTTTAATAAAAGATAGGCATTATTTAATGGCATTATATGGTTGGGATGAGAAAACCAAATTTGAATTTTTGGATAAGTATTATAAAAATGTATTAGAGGAATGCACAATGCTTCCAAATGCAAATACAACAATTAAAAAATTGAAAAATGAAGGAGATACTATACATTTTGTAACAGCATACAGAGAAATAAGCCTTACAATAAATGTAAATCGTGAAAAAATCCATTAGCAGAAAGGCATATTAAACTATGAGCAACATATACGAAATAGCAAATAAAATTAAATTGAACGGTGGAAATATATACTTAGTTGGAGGAGCAATCAGAGATAATTTATTAGGTATTGAAAACCATGATGAAGATTATTGTGTGACAGGAATTTCTTTTGATGAATTTAAAATGCTATTTCCAGAAGCGGTAATTAGAGGAAAAGATTTTCCTGTATTTTCTATAGATAATAAAGAATTTGCTATTGCAAGAAAAGAAAGGAAAATAGGAATAGGGCATAATAATTTTGATGTAGAAACTGATAAAACTATAACAATTGAAGAAGATTTAGAGCGCCGAGATATTACCATAAATGCTATTGCAAAAGAAGTGTTGACTAATAAAATTATAGACCCAGAAGGTGGAATAAAAGATTTAAAAAATAAAATTATTAGAGCTGTTAGTAATCATTTTGCGGAAGACCCATTAAGAGTATACAGAGTCTCCAGGTTTGCAAGTCAATTTGATTTCACAGTAGAAGAAAATACTATGAAAATGATGAAATTACTCAAAAATGAGTTATCAAGTTTAACTGTTGAAAGAGTGTATTATGAGCTACGAAAAGCGTTATTAACAGACAAACCATCAAAGTTTTTTGATGTATTAAAAGAAGCAGAGGTCTTAGATGTTCATTTTAAAGAAATATATGACTTAATAGGAGCTGAGCAACCAGTCCAATATCATCCAGAAGGAGATAGTTATAATCATACAATGATTGTACTTGATAAAGTTGCAAATCAAACAAAATCCTTATGTGATGAAAGAAAATTAGAATTGCGCTTTTCTGCCTTAGTTCATGATTTAGGAAAAGGTGCAACTCCAAAGGAAGAATACCCACACCATATTAATCACGAAAAAAGAGGGGTAGAGCTAGTAAAAAATATGGGAAAAAGATTAAAAATTCCTACTAGAATGATTAAATGTGGTATAACTTCTTGCTTAGAACATATGAGAGGCGGAATTTTTGACAAAATGACACCTCCCAAAAAAGTGAGTTTTATAGAACGTGTAAATAGCACTATTTTGGGTTTAGATGGACTTCAGATTATTGTAGATGCAGATAATATGCTAGAGGATAGTAACAAAAATCAATTTGCAGATTTAGGCCATGAAGTTATAAATTGTACTAATGGTAATAAAATAATGAAACAATATGGTATTTCTGAGGGAAAAGAAATTGCAAATAAAATGCATGAAACAAGAGTGATGTATTTGAAAAATAGAAAATGAAAAATATAAATGAAAGGAAAATCAAAACATGAAAATAATATATGGAACAAGTAATAAAAATAAAGTCACAGCAATGGAGAAAATTTTAAAAGAAAATCATGTAAATTTTGAATTATATACATTAAAAGACATAGGATTTAATAAAGAAATAATAGAAGACGGAAAAACTTTCGAAGAAAACTCAAATATAAAAGCAATGGCAATAAAAGAATTTTGCAATGAAAATAATATAAACGACAAGATAATAGTCACAGATGACTCTGGGCTTTGCATAGATAAGCTAAATGGTGAACCAGGTGTTTATTCAGCAAGATATGCAGGACCTAATGCAACTCAAGTTCAGTCTCTTACAAAAGTATTAAATAAAATGAAAGATTATTCTAATAAAGAAGACAGAGCTTGTACTTTTGTAACAGTATTAACAGCTATTCTTCCAGATGGAGAAAAGATTGTGGCAAGAGGAGAATGCAAAGGAACAGTTGCAAAATCTATGGGAAAATTAGGAGGCCTAACTTACATACCAATTTTTATTCCAGATGGATTTGATAAGCCATTAAGTGATTTAGATAAAGAAACTTTTGAAGCAACACATAATCACAGAGATTTAGCAGTAAAACAATTGTTAGCAGAATTTGAGAAAAGGAGTATAGAATAGAGGTGCATTATGATAAAAATAAAATTTGAAGAAAACAAATCAGTAGCATGTGACGATGATAAGAAGATCGGTGAATGTGATTTTATAGAAGAAAATGATACGTGGAACATAATTCACACAGAAGTAGATAATACATATCAAGGGCAAGGTATTGCAAAAAAACTTGTGGAATGTGTTATTGAAAATGCTAAAAAACAAAACAAGAATATTATTGCTGATTGTTCATATGCAAAAAGGGTCTTAGAGAGCCAAAATTTGCAATAAATAGATAAAAGTTGTATAATTAATAGCATAGTGAAATGTATAGCCTGCAAGCTATGTATGACTTCAAGTAAAACGAGAGGAATGATTTTTTATGGAGAAATTTGAATTAGTAGACAAAGATGGAAAAAATACTGGAAAAATAGTAACTCTAGAAGAGTTGGAAGATGTAAATAGACGTAAATTTCCAGAAGGACATTACTTGCCAGTAGCAGGAATAGTAGTTTTAAATGAGAATAATGAAGTACTACTTGAAAAACGTAGTATGAAGAAAATAAGTGGTGCCGGCAAATGGGGAATTTGTGCAGGAAAAGTTGACTTCGGTGAAAGCGTAAAAGAAGCGGCAGTTAGAGAAGCATCAGAAGAAATTGGCATTAAATTTGATAAAGATACCCTAAAACCATTAGCAACTAGCATAATAAAAGATGGTAGATATTCAATTTATTATGTGAAAACAGATATTCCAATAAATAAATATAAAATCCAAGAAAGTGAACTAGAAGAGGTAAAATATTTTAAAATAGAAGAAATAGAAAAATTGGAGAATAGCATATTTGATTGGACAGATAATGTGAAAGAATTGCTAAAAAATGAAGCATAGATAATTAATTGACAAAATAGATTAAGTTAAGGAGACAAATTATGATTTATTATATAGAAAATAAAGCTTTAAGAGCGGAATTAAAAGAAGAAACACTTGAACTACCACAAGATTTAAGAGAAAAAATAAATGCAAATTTTGAAAAAATGAAAAGCACTGGTGCTAACATATGGAATGGAGAAGTAATGTGCGTTTCAGATGTTGGTATTACAGATAGACAAGTAGATATAACATGCAAGAAAACAGACTATGCTCATTATTTATATGGGGAAAGACTTGGCTGTCCTAAAGAATATGAATGCAAGAACTTAAGTGCAGGTTGTCTATTAGAAACTAGTGACGGATATTATGTTGTTGGAGAATTAGATGATACAACTTCTTATCCAGGAATGCTCCAAGTAACAGGTGGAGGCGTTGACAAAAAGGATATTACTGATGGACACATTGACATATTACAAACAATAAAAAGAGAAACAAAAGAAGAAATGAACATTGATTTAGATGATAGTAGTTTAGTTAAAGAAAGTGGAATTTGTTATATATATCTTTCAAATGAAGATGAGCAACCAGGAGTAGAACTATTTGTAAAGGCCAAGATAAATCTTACGGCAAGCCAAATGCAGGAGTATTTTGAAAGTTATTACAAATACCTACAAGAAAATGGTTTAGAATTAGAATTTAAAACATTACATTATTTTAGTAAAGACCACCCAGTAGAAGATTTAGACAAGTTAAATAATCCTAGAAGATATTATTTAAAACCATTAATGCAATTCGATGCTCAAAGAGATAAAAAAGACCACGAAGATATGGAGTTATAACTGAAAAAAGACTTTGAAAACTAAAAGTTTTTAAAGTCTTTTTCAATAATAATCTTTTTCCAAATTAAAACCTTTTCCTCAAAATTTAAACTTGCATTCAAAGAACTTGATGATGGCACATAATGATAATCAAAATCAAAGTTATTTAACTTTAAGTATTTTTCAAAACCTTTTTGTGAAGCTCTGCCATTTGTAACAATTTTAACTATACTTGGATAAAATTTTAAAAGATTTTTTATATCATTAAATTCAGCATTTTTAATATTACTATCTAAAGAGCCTTTTCTATTTGCACGAGAATAAATGTCCCATAAAGCAATATGGTGCTCATGTAGATAAGCAATTTTTTCATCATAATTATTAAAATTAATCTTCTCACCATCAAAACACATAGAGATAATATTCCAAAATTGATTTGTTTTATTTCCATAGTATTCATGTTTTTCGATAGATTTGTCACTAGGCAAACTACCTAGAATTAATATTTTAGAATTATTATCAATAATTGGCTCAAATGAATTCTTCATAAAATTTTCTGACATAAAGTTTACCTCTAAAAAATAATAACACAAAAATGTATAAAAAGTAAATAATTTCAAAAAATAGAGATATGAAAAAGATTATCTCTATTTTTTTAATTGTAATTTTACTATCGGCATTTTTGATTGTAAACATTTTGCAGTCAAGTTTTGCCGAGTCAAATAGATATGTTTATGATGGAAGCAATTTAGATACAAGTAAATATCCAGGTTTTAAAGAAAAGTTAGATACACTAAAAGCAAATCATCCAAATTGGAAATTCATCATAATGGAAACTGGGCTAGATTTTGAACAAGTAATAAAGGCTCAGTACACAGGACATTTAGGTACTCCCAAAAATTTAATTCAAGGAAAAAGCGGAGAATGGATTTGCTCAATATGTGGAGATAGAGTGTATGATACTGGAAACTGGAAATGCGCATCAGAACAAGCTATAAGATATTATATGGACACAAGAAACTGGCTTGTGGATAGCCCTTATTTATTTCAATTTTTAGCAACAGACTATTTAGAAACAACAGATGATAAAGTATATGGGTCGTTAAATGGTACATTTTTATATTCAAGAGAAAATGCAACAATAATAAATAGGGTATGCAAAGAAAAAAATGCCAATCCATATTACATTATAGCAAGACTTCTTCAGGAGCAAGGAAATGCCGGTGGAGCTACATCAAAAATGGTGGACACAGATGGAACTGTATATTACAACTTATTTAATATTGGAGCTAGTGGAAATACACAGCAAGAAGTTTACAATAATGCATTAGCTAGAGCCAAAAGGGAAGGCTGGACAAGTATTGAAAAATGTTTATCTGACGGAATTACATTTCTATTTTCAGCATATATAAATAACAAACAAAACTCAATTTATTTAAATAAATTTGATGTTGAATCTTATGGAGGTTTATATATAAGGCAATATATGCAAAACATAGAAGCTCCAAAGTCAGAAGGAACATCAATGTATAATAAAATGAGAAGTGCAGGATTGCTAAATGAAAATTTGACTTTTATAATACCAGTTTATGAAAATATGTCATCTCTTTCGTCAAGCTCACCAGATAGTAGTATAGAGGCTTATCCTAAGAATATAAGAGTAAAAGTCGGACATTCAAATGTAATGATAAGAAGCGGAAGAAGTACAACGAGCACACCTGTTGGAAAAATAGCAGATAGTTCAGTTGTGGTATTATCTGTTGAAAGATATTCAGATGGATGGCATAAAGTTGTTTTAGAAGATGGAACAAATGGATATGTAAAGTTTAATACAAGCTATTTGGAAGAAATTGATGATATTACAAATTGTTATGAAGAAGTAACTGTAACAAATAGTGATGTAATATTAAGAGTCGGACCGGGATACAATCAGCTTGAAATAACTCATTTAAACAAAGGACAAGTAATTCATAGAATAGATAATACGGGAAGATATTATATAGACGGCAAAATATGGGATAGAGTTATACTTTCAGATTCAAGACAGGGATTTGTAGCAAGGGATAATATTCATAAGATAGATTATAACGAAAGTTTTTATGTAAATGCAGAAGGTGGACTATATTTAAGAGAAACTCCAGCCGGAAATATTATAAGAAAACTAGAAAATGGAAGCATTGTTACAAGACTAGAAGCTGGAAGTAAAGTTGGAAATTACACTTGGGATAAAGTTATAACTGAGGATGGTGTTATAGGATATGTAGCAAGAGAATATTTAATAAAAGTAGATGGAGGTGAAGTACCAGATGAAACACCTGACGATTCAGGTGGAAATGAAGCCGATAACGAAATAAATAATGAAATAGTAGATAATGAGAATAATGCTTTAAATAATGAAGTGATAGACGATGAAAATAATGTTTTAAACAATGAAGTTATAGATGAGGATAATACTTTAAATAATGAGGTAACAGATGAAATAGAAAATTCTGTAATAGATAATGAGATTGTTGGAGATAATATAATTGAAGATGATAATGAAACAGAAGAGCCAGATATTGGAGACAATGAACAAGATGATAGTGAAGATGATTTAGAAACAGAAAGAATCATAATAGTAGAATCTAGTGCAACAGCAAATTCATTATCAAATGCAACAATAACTAGAGGAGATAAAGTAATTTCTGGTGAGCAAGTTATTGCAACAGGAGATATAGCAAATATGGGTGGTACAAAATATACAATTGTTAAAAAAGGAGATAGTACAGGAGATGGCTATGTTAAAGCAAATGATTATCTAATAATAAAAGACTATATTATGGAAACAGGAACAGCAAAATTAGAAGGAGCATTTAAAATGGCAGCAGATGTTACAGGAGATAGCCAAGTCAAAGCAAATGATTATTTAAAAATAAAAGACCATATTATGTATGGAGTTGAGATCTAAAATATCGAGAAGTATATTGCTGGCTTTTTATTAAATTATTTTAATAAAAGAACCGTCCAAAATTAAAAAAGGAGAAATGTTTAATGAAAGAAAAAAAAATTTTATTAAGTTTTATGATTACACTTATATTATTTTCAAATTTTAATGTGAAAGCTGCAAGCTATAGTTTTAACTTTACAGGACCAAGTGAAGCTACAAGTGGGCAAACAGTAACATTAACAATTACAGCCAATGGCTTAACAGGAAAAGTTAATTTGAGCAGTACAAATGCTAGTTTGAGTACTAATTCAGTTTGGGTAGAAAAAAATTCTGTAAATGTAACAGCTACAATTACAAGTTTTCCAGCAAAAATAACAGCTACGCCTAGTGAGTTAACAGATAATGAATATAATATTGTAAGTATAAGCTCAAAAACTATAACAATTAATCAAAAGCAAACTTCATCAGGTGGAAGTGGCTCAGGTAATACTGGAAGCGGTTCTACTGGTGGAACTAACCAAGGAGGGAGCTCAGGTGGTTCAAGCGGAAGTAATACTGGCAGTGGAAACTCCGGTAGTTCAGGAGGTACATCAAGTGGTGGTTCATCTAATTCAGGTGGAAGTACTTCAGGAAGTGGAACATCAGGGGGAAGCTCATCAAATAGACCAAGTTCGGGAGGTAATTCAGGCTCTACAAGTAGACCACAAACCGGAACAAGTAGTACACAATCACCAGATGGAACATATGTGCCAAACGATAGTAACATAGATGACGGAAGTGTTAAATCAAGCAATAACTATCTTTCTTCTATAACATTAAATGCAGGAAATTTATCACCGGAATTTTATAGAGAAACATTTGAATATACAGTAGAGAATTTACCAGAAGATACCCTAGAACTTGAAATAAATGCAACAGCAGAAGATGAGAGAGCCCATATAGGCGGACTGGGAGTTGTATCATTAAATCCAGGAGAAAATAGAATACAAATAGAAGTAACAGCAGAAAATGAAAATGTAAGAGAATATGTGTTAATAGTTAATAGAAAACAAGATTTAGTAGAATCAGATTTAAGATTAACAACATTAGAAATAAGTCAAATAAATAAAAACGGAGAATTTACCACTTTAGAAATCCCCTTTGATAAAGAAACATTTGAGTATGATGTAGAAGTAGATAATGATATTGTAGACTTAGACGTAAATCCAACAGTAGAAAGAGAAGGAATTATAGTTGAAACAACCGGAGAGAAAAATTTAAAAGACGGAGAAAATATTGTATCAATAACGTTAACTGCACAAAATGACGAGAATATTCAAACTAGCTATGTGGTAAAGGTAAATAGAAAATCGGGAATGGAAGTTTCTGCAAATGTAGGACAAGAAGATGAAACTTGGAAAATAGTAGTCATTGGAATTTCACTCTTAATTTTAGGGATTGAAATAATAGCATATATTTGGATGAGAAAACATAATAGAACACTGTAAATTTTTTCAGTTGGGGACGGTCCTTTTTGTAAAATATTTTACGTTTTGCACCGTCCCTAAAGTAAAATTTAATATTTTACGGAAAAATTGTAACAAAAATGTAATATAAAAGGGCTTGACTAAAAAACAAAGAAAATGTAAAAAGTACAATGATATATGGAGTACAATGGGATGCAACAATGGATTGGCTAAAAGCAACAAAATTTCAAACAGATACATCAAAAGTAGATGAAGATTCAAGTAGTTGGGGAAATTATAGCAGCGGTTCTAAAATAGATACAGGTTCAAACACAACATATGAAGCAAATGGAATATTTGACCTAGCAGGAAATTGCTGGGAGTGGACAAAAGAGGCGTACTCTACTGGCGGCCGTATTAAGCGCGGAGGCTACTACAGCAATTCCGGTTCGTACTATCCAGCTTCAGACCGTAACTTCGGCGGTCCGGACAATTCGTACAGCATCAATTCTTCTCGAGCCACACTTTACATGTCGTAGCACTGTAAGCTGTATTGTCACTTAAAGTGACAATACAAATAGAATACTCAAAATAGTGCAAAATTAAAAATAAATAAATAAACTAGGTAGGAAACGGTCTTATAGCGTAAGCTAAAGGTCGTTTCCATATTTTGAAAAATATAAAAATTTTTTTCAATTGACAATTTTTTCGATTTAGGACCGTCCCCAACTGAAAAAAACATTGACATTTTTATTTATTCGGTATAAAGTATAGGCAAGAAACCGTTTTTTATTCTAAACCTTACCTAAGGAGGAGGCACATATGATAAATAACAATGAAATTAGAGTTTTTACCAATACTCATCGGGTAAATGAAACTGAGATTGGTCGAGAATTCAAAATAACTGTTACAATACCAAAAGACATTAAAGTAAACAACTTGAAAGTACTGTTTAACATGGAAGGAGAAAATCCTTCTGTAGTAAAGGAGATGACAAAAGAGCAAACTACAAGAGGAAATCTGGCATACGATTGCTATACGGCGGTTGTTACTCTTGATAGAATTGGCAATTATTATTATTTCTTTTCATTTACTGATAATTATGGACACAATCAAGCCATTAAACTCAGTAGAGAAACTAATAAGCCAATTTTTACTATGGGAGAAGCTCCTTATTTTCGAATTCTTGTGGTACAAAGAAACTTTAAAGTGCCAGAATTTGCAAAAGGAGCAATTTATTATCAACTTTTTGTTGATAGGTTTTACCACGCATCTGCAAACCCAAAACAGAACGGAGAAATCATAAAAGAACACAGAATCAAAGGCAGAAACTATAGAAGATGGGGCGAAATGCCTTACTTCATGCGAAATGAAAAGGGAGTATTCCATAACAATGATTTCTTTAGAGGAAATCTTAAAGGAATTGAAGAAAAACTCTCATATTTCAAAAGCCTTTCCGTTAGTGTGCTTTACATTTCTCCTATCAACTTTAGTTTGTATAGGTATGACAGGTATGCTGCAACAAATCATATGATGATTGACCCAGATGTTGGTACTTTTGAAGATTTGGCAAGACTTCATAGAAAAGCCAATAAGATGGGCATTCATATTGTGCTAGACATAGCACTAAATCATTGCTCTAGCGATAATCCTATTTTTAAGGATGCAATTTCTAATCCAAATTCACCTTACAGAGATTGGTTTTACATTGATAAAAATGGAAACTATCGTTATTGGTATGGCGAATTTAAAGATATGCCAGTATTTAATCAGGCATCTCAAGGATATAGAGATTACGTTTATGGCGAAAATGGGATAATTGCTAAGTTTGCGCCATTTGTTGATGGATTCCGTTTAGATGTTGCCGAAGAACTTTGGCCTGACGTTCTTGAAGGAATTAGAAACAGGGCAAATGAATATAAAGCGCATGTCATTATTGCAGAATACTGGAATAGGGCACAAACCAGCTACTTTGGAAGATGCTTCGATGGTACCACAAATTACTTGTACACAAATGCAATGTATAAGTGGCTTATGGATGGTGAATCTAATTACTTTGCATCGCAAATAAAAGATTTGCTTGAAAATTATCCATATGAAGCTGTTTGCACTATGCTCAATTCTCTTGATACTCATGATATTGTAAGAGCACTTACAATTATTATGGGCAAATGGATGAGGCATGGATTGGATAGGAGATGGGATATTGATAAAGATCCTAGCCCGTGGCATAAAATTATTGATGGTATAAAAAGATTTCTTACAGATAAGTTTAGGCAGGATGAATTTAATAGTGATAGACTTAGTCCAAAAGAATATAGAAGGGCTAAAAAGCTACTCAAATTATTAATTATCTTGCAATACACTCTTCCAGGAAATCCATGTATCTATTATGGCACGGAAGTAGGGCTTCATGGATACAAAGATCCATTCAATCGAAAATGTTTTCCGTGGGATCACATTGACAAAGATTTGCTTCACTACTACAAGAGAATTGGCTCAATGTATAAGCAAAACCGTGGAATGCTTAAAGAACCTTCCAATTATAAACTTGTAAGATGTGACGATATTGTTTGCTATGAAAGAGGTAATCTTCTTATTGTAGTAAACAGGTCAAAATCTGCTCAAAACATTAACATTCCGCAAGAATTTTACGATGCAGAGATTATTTTTGCAAGTAATAACAAGCAAAAGCAAAATGCAAGAATTCTTGGCGAAACAGGTATGATTTTAAGGAGGCGATAATGTCTTAACTACCCAAATTAGAAATTTCTAGTTTGGGTAGTTTTTTTCAATTGTGGCTTTTGAAATAGTTTTTTCGATTAAGGACCGTCCCTAACTGTAAAAAATTAGCACAAATTAACTGTTGACTAATAAAATTTGTAATGTTAAAATATAATCGAAAATTATGTCGAAAACGGAGGAAAAAATGAAACCAAAAAATACATTAAGTAAAGTAATATGGGCAGTTTTACTATTTACACTGTTATTTTACATAATTTATGGATTGCTTGCAAATGAAGTTAAAGCTACATATTCATCAAATAGATATACATATAATGGAAGCAATTTAGACACAAATGCATATCCAGGTTTTAAAGAAAAGCTAGACATTTTAAGAAAAAATCATCCTAACTGGACTTTTACAATAATGGAAACAGGACTTGACTGGAGTCAGGTAATAACAGCAGAAACAGCAGGACATTGGGGCTCTCCAAAAAATCTAATACAAAGTAAATCAGGAGCATGGATTTGTTCTACTTGTGGTGATACAGTATATGATAATGGAACTTGGAAGCACGCATCAGAAATGGCAATAAGATACTATATGGATCCAAGAAATTGGCTTGCAGACAATGAATACTTGTTTCAATTTTTACAAATAGATTATTTAAATACTACAAATGAGCAAATATATAATTCGCTTGCAAATACATTTTTACATAATTTGGATTATGCTTCTCAAATAAATCAAGCGTGTAAAGAAATAAATATAAATCCATACTATGTTGTAGCAAGATTATTACAGGAGCAAGGTACAAAAGGTGGTTCCACATGGAAAATGGAGTCAAATGGAACTACATATTATAACCTATTTAATATTGGAGCTAGTGGAAATTCTCCAACAGAGATATGGAATAATGCATTATCAACAGCTATGGCAAATGGTTGGACAAGTGTTGGAGCAAGCATTAAAGGTGGAGTTAGCGCATTAGGTAACTACATAAATGACGGACAAAATACACAATATTTAAATAAATTTGATGTTGAACCATATGACGGTACATATTGGCAACAATATATGCAAAATATAGAAGCACCTAAGAATGAGGCATCAAAACTATATAATAACATGAAAGAAGCTGGGCTATTAAACCAAAGTTTAAACTTTATAATTCCTGTATTTGAAAATATGCCTAGCACAGCATCGCAATCGCCAGATGGCGTTGGAGAAATTTATCCAAAAAATATTAGAGTAAAAGAAGGCCATAGCAATGTTACTCTAAGAAGTGGAGCAACTACAAGTGCATCTGTAGTATATACAATACCTGATTCAAGTGTAGTTTTATTGTCTGTTGAAAGATTAAATAATGGATGGCACAAAGTTGTACTAACAGATGGTAGATGGGGTTATTTAAAATTTGATACATCATACTTAGAGGAAATAGATGATTTAACAAATTGTTACGAATCTAAAAATATAAATTCAGATGGAGTTCCAATGTATGTTGGACCAGGAGCTTCACAGACCCTACTAACAACATTATCGTTTGGACAATCTGTTACAAGAATAGATAATACAGGAAGATATACATTTGATGGAACTACTTGGGATAGAATAGTACTAGCAGATGGAAGACAAGGATTTGTTGAAAGAAAATATTTGAGTGATGCAGATACTAGTCAAATACTTACTGTTAGAGCTGATGGAGGTTTATTCCTAAGGAGTACACCAGCAATGGATGAAACAAATAAAATAAGATTATTATCTGATGGAACGCAAGTTACAAGAATTGGCACATATATTGTTAATGGAGTAGAAACAAAAGTAGATAATCATTACTGGGATTATGTAATTACTGCAGATGGTGCTAAAGGATATGTAGCTAGAGATTATTTAAGAGATAGCAATGGTAATGTTGCCGGTTCATATACTGAAAGCTTACAAAAAACTGAGATAAAAGATGATGAAATTTTTGCAATACCTGTTACTACTGTGGATAGTATAAAAAATGAAATAGATAATGTTACATCTATAAAAGATTCAAATGGTAATGAGATGACATCAGGCTTAGTTGGCACTGGATGTAAAGTTACCGCAAATGGAAAAGAATATACAGTTGTTAAAATGGGAGATGCACAAGGTGATGGAAATATAAACTCAGGTGACTTACTAAAGATTAAAAAGTATCTTCTAGGTGATAGTACATTAGATGGAGCATATTATGAAGCTTCAGATACAAATTTCGATAACAATATTAATTCAGGCGATTTACTAAAAATAAAGAAATATTTACTAGGAGATGGAAGTCTTAGTACAAAATAAAGGAGATTCATATGAGAAAAATAAAAAAAATATTATTTGCTTTTATAATGACAGCAATGTTAATGATTTGTTTAAAAGTATCAGAAGTAAATGCGGCTTCTTATTCCATTACAGCTAGTCAATCAACAGTTACTGTAGGAACTACAGTAACTTTGACTGCATCAGTTAATGCAGGTAGTTGGAATCTAAAAATCACTGGAAATGGGATTAGTCAACCATTATTAGGAGAAACGACAACAACATCAAATACAAGTGCATCTGCATCTGCATCTTTTACTCCAACAGAACCTGGTACATATACTTTTTATTTAACTGGTGATGTTACAGACTATGAAACAGAAGTTACAGAAACAGGTATATCTAAGAGTGTTACTATAACTGTTAATCCAGCACCAGAACAAGAACCAGATGAGGAACAACCAAGTGAAAGCGAAAATCAAAATCAGAATGATAATGTGCCAAATGAATCAAATGTGCCTACTGAAACGCCAAGTACGCCAACTCCAACTGTCACAAAATCAAGTAACAATTACTTATCAGGAATAACCATTGGTACAGGAACACTATCACCAGAATTCTACAGAGAAACATTTGAATACACAGTAGAATTTGATGACACAGTAAATTTATATGATTTAAAAGAAATAGAAATATCTGCAACAGCAGAAGATAATAGAGCAACTGTTGAAGGTGCAGGAACAATACAGCTAAATGATGGAGAAAACAATATTACATTAACAGTTACCGCTGAAAATGGAACAGCACGTACATATACAATAAAAGTTGTAAAGCCAATGCCGGTGGAACAATCTGCTTTAAGATTACAAACTTTGGTATTAAATGGAATAAATACAAATGGAGAATATCAAACAATAAATATAGAATTTGATCCAGAAACATTTGATTATGATATAACTGTACCAAATGAAATAACAGCTATTTCTATAAATCCAACAACAGAAAATGAGGATATAATAATTGAGGCAACCGGAGGAGAAAGCCTAAATGAAGGTGATAACAGAATAATAATAATTCTAACATCACCAAGTGATGAAACAATAAAAACAACATATACAATTAATGTTGAAAGACAAGCGGCATTAGTTACAGAAGAACAAGGGTTAACAAAAGAACAATTGGGTATAATGATTATTGCATCAGTAGTAGGAGTAATTCTTTTAATAGTTATTATTGTAGCAATTGTAAAACATGTTAGAAAAAAGAAAAGATTTGACTATGATGATGAAGATGAAGATGTTGAAATGCCACTTATTAATAATGAAGAAGGCGAAGACGTAGGAGATTATGATGATATAGAAGATCCATATCCAAGCAAAATTGTAACAAGTGGAGAAGAAAATAAAGATGAAGCAGTGGCTCAAGAACAAGAAGAAGGCAACCAAGAAGAATTAAAAGAAACAAACACATTAGATTCAACTGAGAAAAGTGATGATAATAATAAATGGTTTGGCAAAAAAGATAAAGATGATGAATTAAAATTCAAAACGACCTATGACGAAGAAAATACTGTTTCAGATGACACAAATGAAAGAAAGTCAAAATGGGATGATTTTGTAGATGGATACGACGATGATGATGAAGCAAAAGCAAAAAAGAAAAAACATGGAAAGAGGTTCTTATAATGAAATTATTAATGCACACTTGTTGTGCTCCTTGTAGTGTTTATTGCATAGACATTTTGAGAGCAGAAGGAATTGAACCAGTACTTTATTGGTATAATCCTAATATACATCCATATATGGAATATAAAGCAAGACGTGATTGCTTAAAAGAATACGCAAATAGCATAAATATACAAGCCATATTCGAAGAAGAATATGGCTTAGATGCATTTTGTAAAGAGGCTGTAAAAGATTTGAATAATAGATGTACAAACTACTGTTATCCAGTAAGATTAAAAAAGACTTTTGAATATGCAAAAGAAAACGGATATGATACTGTTACAACTACTCTTTTATATAGCATTTATCAAAAACATGATTTCATTAAAGAGCTAATGGAAAAATACAGCAAAGAATATGGTATAGATTTTTTATATAGAGATTTTAGAGTAGGCTTTTGGGAAGGACATCAAAAAGCACATGATATAGGCCTTTATATGCAAAAATATTGTGGTTGTATTTTTAGCGAGGAGCAAATAATTTTAGCCCACACAAATAATAAACCAAAATTACCAGACGGATTTGAATTTCTTCCTGTTAAGAAAAGTATAAATATAAAAAAGGAAAAAGAAAATAAAGATAAGTATATGGATTTATTACTTGAAGCAGATCCAAGCAAAGATATGATAAATAATTATTTGAAAGATGGAGAATTATTTGTATTAACCTATAAAGAGGAAATTGCGTGTATTGCGGTTGTTTTAAAAATAGATGAAAGTACAGTAGAATTAAAAAATATAGTAACTAAAAAAGAATATAGAGGACAAGGATTAGGAAAGAAAATGCTAAAATATTTAGCAGATAATTATAAACAAAAATATAAAAAGATGTTAGTTGGAACAACAGAGAACTGTATTCCATTCTATGTAAAACAAGGTTTTGATAAATATGAAAAAACCATTAAAAATTTCTTTATAGATAATTATAAAGAAGAAATAATAGATGGAGATACAAAATGTATTGATATTTATTATTATTCAAAAGATTTAAGTAAGAAAATGTAGTTATTGAAATAATATCTGACAATTAGAAGTTAGTTTTGAAATGAATTAACTTCTTTTTTTATTCTTCCAAGAAAGAGAGGGAAAAATGAAAGAAAATAATTTAGAAATATCAAAAGAAGAATTAAGAAAAGCATATCATGTACAAAAAATGATATATGAAACTGAAGAAAAATTTTTATTAAAAAAGATTTTATTATATGCAACCAAGAGAGTATTAGATATTAGAGATGTTAAAGAAAAGATTAGCTTGTATAAAAATAAAAAGCTAGAGGACTTTGTAAACGAACAATATCTAGTTGCTGTTACAGAATTAATGAATGTTGTTTATAATATTTTAAATGAGCCACCATATTGTTTCTTATTCGAAGATGATATAGACTTAGAAGATTATGTTATATTAGAAATGGAAGATATGGTTTTAGTAAATGGATTATTACTAGAATTAAAGCCATATAACTCTAACAATATAGATATAGATACAATATTAATTGCTTTAGATGAATCTGTATTTGATTATATACAATGTTTAAAAGAAGAAAGTGATTATTCAAGTGGATTTGATGAAAATGAATATGTTCATATAACACAGAGTCAGGAGGAAATAGATGAGTAAGATTATTGCTATAGCAAATCAGAAAGGTGGAGTTGGTAAAACAACTACCACTTTTTCTTTAGGTGTAGCTCTTGGAAAAGAAGGAAAAAAGGTATTACTTATCGATGCAGATCCACAAGGAGATTTAACGACTTGTATGGGATGCTATAATCAAGATGATTTACAGAATACCATAGGTACTCTAATGTCTGATACAATACTGGACAGAGAAATAGATGTTGAAAAAGCAATAATTCACCATAAAGAGGGAATAGATTTTATTCCATCAAATTTGGATTTATCAGCTTTAGAAATGTCATTAGTAAATGCAATGAGCAGAGAATTTACTTTAAAAAATTCTATTAAAAGTATTCAAGATAAATATGATTATATTTTAATTGACTGTATGCCAAGTTTAGGCATGATAACAATAAATGCATTAGCTTGTAGTGATAAAGTTATAATTCCTGTGCAAGGAGAATATTTAGCAGCAAAAGGAATGGGACATTTATTAAAAACTGTTTCAAAAGTACATAAACAAATAAATCCCAACTTAAAAATAGGGGGAGTATTGTTAACTTTAGTTGATAAAAGAACCAATTTATCACAAGAAGTTAGAGAAAGTTTAGAAAAGAATTATGGACAATATGTAAAAATATATGATACAGAAATCCCAAAAGCTGTTAATACTGCAAAATCTAGTTCTACTGGTAAAAGTATATTTGAATTTGACAAAAATAGTCGAGTGGCAGATGCTTATAAAAATTTAGCAAAGGAGGTATTAGAGAATGAAAGAACAAAAACAAGAAATGAAGCTTCCAAAGTTAGATGATTTATTTACAAGTCAAGCTCAAAGAGATTATGAAAATGCTGAAAAAGTAGAATACATTGA
>CALXWN010000009.1:0-18379 GCA_944392415.1 uncultured Clostridia bacterium
AATTGTGATATATTTTGTACTTATTTTATCTTAAAATGCTTAAAATTACAATAGATGTGTGAATTTTTTGTCAAATTCCAAAAACTATTCAATATATATTGGATAGTTTTTTATTATAACAAAAATAGAGTACAGTAATGTACTCTACAGACTGTTGACAAAGTATATAAAAATATTTTGTTCAACAGTCTTTTATTTATTAAAATTCTTATAAATCTTAATTTTTATTTATTTTCTTATAATAAAACAATAAATAATGGGTATTATCCCATTACTTTTTGTAGTTTTAATGATATATTTTTCATATTTTGGGCAGCACAAATAAGCCAAGTATAATTTTGGTTTTTTTCTATCCCTTTATACATTGCATATCTATAACCATGATTATTTTTACTATCAGCAAAGCTTCTTTCAATTTTTTCTTTTCGTAATTTATATAGTTCTTTGCCTCTTTCAGATAATCTACGGTCCCTTGAGTTTTCATTTAATTCTTCACATATTAATCTTCTTATTACCCTATATCCTTGTTTTTTACAACATTCATTTATATGTGGACACCCTTTACAATTTTCTTTATTTGAATACCATTTATATCCTTCTCTGTCTATTTTTCCTGTGTATGGAATGATTATTCCTGTCTTTGGACAAACATAATAATCTTTATCTTTATTATATTTAAATTCATATTTTCTTATTTGTGTATCTCCTTGTTGATATCTTCTATATGCTATTACTCCAAATATTTTATTATCCTCAAAATATTTCTTTATTTCTAACGTATCATATCCTGAATCTACTCCCACTTCTTTTATTTTAAATCCAAATTTTTTCTTTATATATTCCATTCTTTCTATATATGGTTTTGAATCATGTACATTTCCTTTTGTTATGTGACAGTCTACAATTATATTACATTTTGAATCTACAGTTCTATGGTCTAAATACATAAATCCTTTTTCTTTATTATCTCTATGATAATATCCACTTTCATTGTCTGTATCGCTAACTTTTACTTTTTTCTCTTCTATTTTTTCTGTAAATTCAAATTCTTTTTTTCCTTGTTTTTTTCTTTCTTCATTTATTTCTTTTTCTAACCATTCTTTTCTTTGATGTACTACTTTTTGAACTTCTTCATGGAATTTATTTTTATTTGCATTTGCTTTTTTATGTGTGGAATCTGTAAAAAAAGTTTCGCCTTTTACTAAATTATATTTTATTGCTTGTTCAACTATCTCTACAAATATTTCTTCAAACACATCTGTTCCTTGAAATCTTCTTATGTAATTTTGACTAAATGTTGAATAATGAGGTGTAGGTTCACCTAAAGGTATTCCTAAAAACCATCTATATTCTAAATCTACTTTAATTTTCTCACAAGTTTTTCTCATTGACTTTAATCCATCTAATGCTTGAATAAATACTAACTTAAACAATACAACTGGATCTATACTGTATCTACCATTATTTGAACAATACAAATCTTTTACCTTTTCATAAATGAATGTAAAATCTATATATTTATCTATTTTTCTAAACAAACTTTCTTCTGGAACTAACTCATCTAATGTATACAATACTAATTTACTTTGAATATTTTCTATTTTTTTTAACATTTTCATCATCTCCATTCAGCAATTAAATTATACCATAAAGAAAGAAAAAATGCAGACTTTTCTAAGAAAAATCTACATTTTTTAGTTCTCATTTTGCTGAATGGAGAACCATAGTTATTCTACATCATTTTTTTAAAAAAGAAAAGACTGTTGAGCAAAATATTTTTATATACTTTGTCAACAGTCTGTAGAGTACAGTAATGTACTCTATTTTTGCATTTTAAGATATATTATTATTTCTTCTTAAAATATCTTCTTATTAGTACTATACCTCCAGCAATGATTGCTAAAGCTACAATTCCAACTATAATCCACAATGTGTAGTTTCTGTTGGCACCTGTTGGTGGAAGAATTAATATTTCTTGTGAACTATCAGCATCTATTTCTTTTGGCGTTACTAAATCTGCATTAGTATATATTTCGTCTTCTGGTCTTGCTGGTTCATCAGAACCTCTGTCCTGATCTGCCATTGGTTGGTTACCGGTTACTGACCATTTTAATCTTCTACCCTGAGTATTTGATACTTGTACAATTTCACTTAAATTATTGTATACCATTGTGTCTTCTCCTGTATCAGGTGTTAATGTTGTAGATAACATCATTGTTGTTTGTACAGAACTTGCTGCATCTAAGTTTGCTGCTTCTGGTACCAAGTCTGTATTTAAAGCTTTGCTTGTTACTATTGTATTGTATGTGTTTAATGTATTATAGTACTTGTTATTTATTAAATCATCATTATTACCTACTGGATTTGTTGTATAGTCTGTATTTTCAGTTGTTGGATCTGAAGTTAAGTCATCTACAGTTCTTATTGACCAACCCGAGTTACTTGAATTTGTTGGTAGGAATTGTATATTGTTTGTGATATAGTCTACTACTGTTTTTGCAGATGTTTTTGATACGTTATTTGCACTATCATTGTTTGTTACACCTGTATAATAGAATTGATTATCTAAGTAATCTACCTCACCAACGTTCGTTACAGTAAATGTGTAATCTACTTCTATTCTCGCACCATACATTAACTCTTCATCCATATAGGTTGTAATTAATTCTGGTGTATTTGTTTTATTATTAGCTATTGCTACTGAAATTAATCTATATGCACTTCCGTTTGGATTTTCCGGACTATACGTTATATGATGTCCTTCATGGTCTGCATATGACATGTTTGTTACTGGTCTGTTTGTATCAAATAGTATTGTACCATTTTGTAATGTTATTCTTACATTTGATACTTCTTTATTCATTTTTAATTGTGCTACTGGTCTTTCTTCTAGTCCTAAATCTATATCTTCAAATATATAACTTAATCTTCCATCTTGATTGTTATTTGTAGATTGTCCATTTGTAATGTTTGTGTTCCATTCAACTTCAGCATTTATTACACCGGTTTGAGCTACCATTTCTGTATTTTCCATTAACTCTTTTATCATTGCTATTTGCTTAGCTACAGATGTTGTAGCACCTTGTGCCAATTCTTCGGTACTTGCTACTTTTAGTCCAGATGTTAATACTTCTGATCTACCATTTACTATGGTTTGGTCACTTTCTCCATCTATGCCGGTTATACCTCTTGAGTAATTGTTTGTAGCTGTTCTTACATTGCCAACATCTTTTGCATCTGATACACCACTTTGTGCTTGGCTTTCTCCTGTATTGTAATAGTAGTTTATAGATTTGTCTCTACCATCTTCTGTATTTACATAATTGCTTATTTGCTCTCCTGCAATTCCCATATTAGGTTGTGCTGATTCTGTGTAATTATAATTTTGTGTATCATAATTTACAAAACCATTTATTCCATTATATGAGCCTGCTTGAGATACATTAGTTTGATATGTTGTACTCTTGTAATCTTGGCCATTGTAAGATTTAGCATTTAATCCTGATTTAGATATATATCCGTCTGTTGCATTAACATTTACTTCTGAAGTATCTCCTTTTAAGAATTGTACTACTTCATCGCCTTCTCCGCCTTCTACCGTAAGTACCGTTTGTGTTGTATCGCCATAAATAAACCTTACTATAAAGTCACCTGCTGGCATAGCTTTGAATGCATACTGGCCTGTTGAGTCTTCTCCAAATGTGTATCCTTCAATAGCTGTTACTCCTGCACCCGACATTATTGGTGATACTGTATGGTTTTCTTCATAGTTTCCTTGTCCACTATAATATCTTAGACTTTCAGAGTTGCTACTACTATTTACGTTTTCCCATCTTCCATCTGCTTGATCCCAAGTTCTAGCATTCCAGATATATTCACCTATGTAGTTACCTGTTGGAATTCCATTGCCGTCAACTTCTTGTACTAGCTCAACTAATTGAACTGTTACACCATTTATCAAAGTTTCGCTATTATCATATCTACCATTTCCAACCATTGCACGGATTGCACGGTTTGAAGCTTGATTTCTTTCGTCTTCGTATACATATCCTCTTGCTATTCTTTCATAATCATCGCTTGCTGGGAATATCAATCTAATGTTTGGAGCTTTATCTGTATCGTCTTCTGTTCTGTTTGTTAACACATCATTAGTTATAATTAAGTCTCCTTCATTATTTAAGTCTGAACTTGTTAAGTTACCAACACTTGAATCTCTATCTATTGATCCTGCTACTGCATCATTAACATTTCTATCAACTAGAGTATTTCCATCTAAATGATCTGGTACTTTTGCACCTGTTTTATAATATGTTGAGTAACTGTTTATTTCTGCTATGTTTTGTTTGCCAACACCTTTTGCATCTCCTGTGTTTACATTAACATCCATTTGAATTCTATTATCCATACCATTTTCATCTAATCCGTTTTGACTGTCTGGATGATCTTTTCTAACTTCAAATGTTAAATAAATGAATGTCATACCTCCACCGGCTGCAAGCCTGCTATTTCCATCAGTTCCGACTATTCCTGATAAGTATAATGGTGTACTGCTATATCCATGACCTATATCTGTATTTCCTCTACCATTGCCTAAGCTTGATTCAGTTCTTACTGTTAGAGGAGCTATATAGTTGCCATTTCTATCTCCCACATATGATGTTACTTGTGAATTTTGGAAGTCTGAATATGAATTTGGTGTATATGTGTTTCCACTTAATGTACCATCAAATGTATATTCTGATGCATCAAAGTAATCCACTATTTCATTTACAGCAGTATCATAAGATTGTGATTGGTTTCTAACAACGATTCTATATGTTACATATACTTTTAGGTCTCTTGCAGTAGCATTTTCCCCATTTGAATCATAAATGGTTCCGTCATACAAGTATTCAGATTTACGTATCTCTCTAGTGTATTTTGTAGTACCATTAAATAGTCCATTTTCATATCTTCCGCCACTATATGTTCCATCGGCATTTTTTATAGTAATTTCCCAGTTTCCATTTTCATCTAAGTCTTTATTACTATATTCATATGTTTGAGTTTTACCATTTACTCTTACAGTTGCTTTGTATACGTCTTTTTGTATTGCTAAGTCTGCAGTATCTCTTTCATTTATACCAAAGTCTACATTTCTACTTTGATCTCTTGAAGGTATATATAAGTATTCATATCCTATAACATTTCCTTCTTGAGGATTATCTACATCTTCTAATACAAATCTATCTTGCTCTGGATATCTTACTGTATATGAACTTATCATACAATGATTTATATAGTTCCATAAACTATTTAATTCAGGTTCTGATATAGTTTTTCCTTGATTTATAGCAATCGTTCTCAATTGCTCTTTGAAACTGCCTTCTGAGCTTGCATATGTTCTGTCTGTCGATAATGTATTATATGTACTTTCCATAGTATCTTGATTTGAAGAATCAATATTTTTTCCATTTACATTCGCTTTTCTAAATATTTCTAATACATCACAGAATCTTAATGCACCCGCATTTTGTCCATCTGTATATACTGTTGGAGTATATGACAAATATGTTCCATCACTTGCTGGGATTCTAACATACATACCATATGATTTATTTTGTCTATCATCAGCTGCATAATTATTTGGTGTTGAATCTATAGTTTCAAATCTAGTATTTAAATCTGTCCTGTCATTTGATTCCTCTGTCGCAGTCGAATAACCTCCCGATAAATTGTTATTATAGTATGTATGCTGATATACTTGTCCATTATATCTAAATTCTACACAGTATTTATGCATTGGATGTAAGTCTTTAAATCCATACTGTCCATTTCTATTTGTTGTTGTCGTTGCAACCACCTGCTCGGTATTTTTATCATGCAGAGTTACCTGAATTCCACCATATTTGCTCTCATCATTGCTATCAAATTGACCGTTAATTTCGCTATCTTTTGTGAAACCTAGGTCTTCCCATACATATCCACCTATATACATATTAATTGATTTGCCTGGTAAAATTACTTTTGTAGATCCAGTTGATGTAGTTATTCCAGGTGTTACTGGTGGATAAGGAGTTCCAGGAGTTGATGGTATTGATGGTATATCTGGTGTTGATGGTGTTGATGGTTTTGATACAGATACAGTTACAGCTGATTGTAAATATGCATTTTGCTCAGTAACTACAGGGTAATCTGCACCAAATCTTATTGCATATCTCATATCTTGGCTTTTTGCCCATTGTTTGACTAAATCTATTGCATTAGTTGATGGGCTTGAAGGATATCCCACAATATTGTCAGGACAATATTCTTCAGTCTCAACTCGATATAAAACTTGATCTCCTATTTCAAACGTCCCTACTTGTCTAAAAATTTGATGTGGTTCTCCTGTATCTTGATCATGTCCTGTTCTCGAAGTAAGCGATTGTCTAATTGTATAAGAGCCCTCATAAAATTGACCGCCTACATATATTCCAAGTATATGTCCACTTCCTTCTGCACCTATGTCAACAGTAACTCCAGTGACAGGATATCCTGCAGCTTGTGCTAAACTTGTTAAGGTTGACTGCATATGAGCTCTTAAATTACTAAATATATTTGATATTTGTCCAGAATTTCCACCATCAAATGTTATTGGTGTTTTTCCAACATAAAAACCTGTTTCTGCACGATAATATCCATAATTATCCATAGCCACATCTAGAATTTGATGCGTATCATCATCATGTATTCTAAACTTACATTGTGATGATTGGTAAGTAGTTCCTGTACCTGTTATTTTTGTAACAAAATTTATTGCTAAACTCGGAACTATTTTTGTTATTTTATTTGATGAAGTATATTGTATATAAAATTCTTGTCCAAATTTAGGAAACTTACTGCTTATTTCACTTCCAGACGAATCTAATACCTTTATGTCAGCTGTAGTATTACTATTCCCGTCAGGAGTTACTATATTGGCTCCTATGTCTCCCCAAATAAACTTTCCAGTATAATTATTTACTATTTCATCGTATACTAAATCACCTAAAGTCATAAGCCCATCACGAGTAGTACTTGAACTATTAGCAAAGTCTATAACATAAGGTCCAACAGTATATGTTGTATTGGCTTGATCAATCATTACTTTTAAATCGTCTGACTCATCTGTAGTTGGAGTTGCAGATAAAGTAAATGTAGTTCCATCTGTTAAAACATAATTTACAAAGTTTGCAAATCTTTCAGATCTACCAGCAATTCCTCCTGAATTTACATTATTACTTGTTGTATCATGTCCTGTTAGCAATTCATAGCCATCATTCCAATTCCAAGACGCCCATACAATATTTTGCATAGTTTCTTCCTCTGCACCTTGCCATTTAGCATAGGCAACAGTTTGAGGAAGCTGTCCACTTCTTAGGTGAGTATATATAGTTTCCTGCTCTGTTGCACTATATCCTCCATCAGGAGCAACTGAAGATTTCTCTACTTGTTTTGAATTTCTTAGTCTTCTACTTGAAGCATAATTTGGATTTGCACAAAAGTAATTTTCATTTAATGTATACATTTCTCTTGTATTACAACCACCCAAACTTCCTAATTTAACTGACCCACCAGCTGTAGCAAATGTTCCTTCTACAGATTGTACATCTTCTCCACTAAATAACAAGTAAAATGTAGATATACCTGCTGAAATTAAGGTTGCTATTATTATAATAATAGCAATTATTTTCTTTAGTGTAAAATGTTTAGTTTTATGTCTCATGTTTTCCTCCTTTCTTATATTCTTTTTATAACGTATTTTTTAATTAAGAACACTGCTAAACCTATTATTGCTATTACTCCTAGTGTAATTCCCATAAATGAAGCTACTTCTCTACCAGTATTCATTGCTAACAATGTTGTAGCACTTGATATATCATCTTCTCCATCTTGTCTATTTCCTGGTGTAGAGTCTCCATCTTGTAATCCATAATCATTATATGTTTGAGATATTTCTGCTGTATTTACTATTGTTCCTGTGTTTTCACCTGTCATTCTTCTTGACAAAACTAAAGTTATTGTTTTGGTTTCGCCTGGCTCAATAACTGTATTTGCCAAAGATGTTGTATAAAGGTTACCATCTGATCCTACATACCAATTAGGATTTAATTCTGAATTAAATGCCATTCCTTCTGGCATATAGTCAATTAATTCCTTAGCATATCCTGCTACTTTTCCTTCATTTGTAATAGTAAAGTTATATTCAATTAATACTGTTGCATATTCAACATATGTATTTAATAAACTTACCATTGCAAAGTTTGAATTATATTCATATGTTCTTGGATCCAATTTTGTATTTGTTACTGTTACCCTTGAAACCACTTTATCAAGTTTCAAGTCAAATTGTTCTCTTTCTTGAAGACCTATATCTGTATTATACATATTTGAATTTGTAATTCTTATTATATTTGTTGCAGCTACTGGTTTTCCATCTAGTGTTGCCTCTACGAAATCAGAATTTTCGCTACTTGGAATACCCTCTAATTGATATGTTGTTAATATATAATCTGCTGTATTGTATTCTGCAACTGCTGTGTATTCTCCTACAGGTACATTAGCTAATGCATATTTTCCTTCATTATCTGTTGTGGCTTTTATTTCTGTTCCATTTGCATCTTTTACTATATATCCATTTTGATCATAAAGTGTAACTGATATTCCTGATAGTCTTTGCTCTGTACTTTCTTTACGTCCATTTTTGTTGCTATCAATCCATGCCACACCACTTATTCTATATGTTCCATCTACTGTATTGTGACCATCATCTTCGTCATCTGGATTATAAATCCCTGTACCATTTATAGTATGTTTTATTGATGAAACTTGTACATTTTGACCATCTACTGTAATAGCTGGTAAGTTTTCTATTTCTACAGATGATCCTGTAGTTAGAGTATATGCTCTAGCCACTATTGTTAACCTTAATGTATCTCCTGGGTTAACTGTTTCTTCTATACCAACTGAATTTGTATTTTTCTCTACTGTATTAGTATTTTGACCATTTTGTACTGTGTACTCTCTACAATATAGAGCATCTGGTAATATATCTGATATGTTTACTAAAACACTATTTGACGAATTATTTGTTGTTTCTATGTAGTATTCTAATGTATCTGTATCAAGCATACTACCTTCTATATTACTTGTAAATCTTACGTCTGCTCTAATATTTCCAACATAGAAAGTTATAGAATTTGAAACTTCTGTATTTGACTGTATATTTTCTTCTTCATCTTCAGATGTTGTTACAGTATCAAATGTTGCTGTTGCCTGCATATTTATAGCTTTTTCATATTCATTAGTTTCCTTTGCTCTTAATGTAAATTCAAGTCTTTGCATACCCATGTCTTCCATTGAATTTATAGAATATGATATAGTATTGTTTCTTGAATTATACTCAAAACCATCATCACCTGATACATATTCAAGCTCTTGTGGTATATTTATAGTAATGTTTACATTTCTTTGTTCATAGTCTGAATAATTGTTTATTATTAAGCTGTTTGTAAATTCTTCATTAGCGTTTAATTTTTCTCCTTCATTACTTGAATCTAACTCTAAAGAAAGAGTTCCATCAGTCGCTTTAAGTTCAAGTACTCCAACACTAGTACCTTCTAGGTTGTCGGCTGTAGTTTCTGCTCTTAATGATATATCTTCATTTGGCATAACGCCTACTCCTAGGAATAGATTTATTTCTGCTGAAGCTTCGCTTCCTGCTGCAATGTTTCCTAAATCAAATTCTTCTGAACCATCATTTTCAAAATATGTATATGTACTATTATCTATAGTTTCTTGTTTGATTTCTGAGTAAGCAAGAGGTATATTGACTTTTAATTTAACATTTCTTGCCTCTTCATCTCCAGAATTTTTTACAGTAATTTTAGCATTAAGATATTTTCCTGCATTTATACTTCCACCATTTGTTATTTCTTCTCCGCTATAGCTTTCTGTAACTTGTATGCTTGTGTTTATTTCTGGCACATCATCTGTTTTAACACCAACATTGCTAGCCAATACTACATTTTGACTTGTTCCTTCTTGAGCATCATTGTTGTAATATACTCCATAGCTTGCTTTTGCAGTATTTGCATAATCTACGTTTGCAGGTATTGTTATATTATAATTAAATTTAAATGTTGTAGCATTTGTTACTGCACTATTTGCAACTATCATATAAGATTTTGCATCTGCAGTATATTCTGTTTGCCAACCATTATTACTGTCATCTATGTTTGCTGTAGCTTCTCCATTTGCTGAGTAATAAACTGTTGCATCTATTCCTTCTACTGAAAGAGCACCTACTAAAGTTGTATCAAATGTTGTTCCTAAGTCGCTACTTCCGTCTACTTCTTTATTTCCCTTGAAAGGTATTCTGCCAAGTACTTTTAATCCTTCGGCATCTTTTCCTAAATTGTTTACAACTATTCCTGAGATTGTAGCAGTTTTTTCTTTATCTAATACTGGTAAATTGCCTATAGCTTCACTTTCTTGTGCTGTAACAGTTTCATCTCCATTATATCCTGTTATACTTTGTGTTGTTACAAATCCTGTTGGTGCAACTACATTTACTGGTACTTCTACTGTATTTGTATTTTTATTTTCTGATAATGTTGAAACTCCGCTATTTGATGCATTTGCTATTATTGTATCATTATCATTTGTATATGATAGAACTATATTTGTTTGCTTGCTTGGGCTCAAGTTATTTAATGTTAAGTCTAATACTAATCTTATAACTGTTCCTTTTGCCATTGATTGTGAACTATACTCTGTTTGATTTCCTGTAAATTTTAATTTTATTGTATTTCCATCTATTACAGAATCTCCACTTACTAATTGTTCATCATATAAAAGTGTTGCATCTTTTATTTCAATACCTGTTATCTCTTGAGGAAATACTATGTCTAATTCTGGATTTGCAAATAAGTTGTCTGTAACATCATCTCTTTCTAATGTAATATTCATTACAACGTTTTCGTTTTCCACTACTGTTGATAAGTTATTATTACTTATTTGCACATTTGCTTTAGATGTAGGCTCTTCTAATGTTATTTCTCCTTTTGCTTCTGCATTTATTTGAACTCTTGAAGTTAATGTTTTAAAGCTTGCAATCTGTTCTTTACTATAGTCTAAATTTCCCTTAATAGCTTTTGTTACATTTAAATTTATTTCGCCTTCTGTTTGAGGTTTACTTGCAACAAAAGATATATTTGAATTGTTTATTTCTAATTCTACTGTGTCTTTATTTAATGTTCCTATAACTGTTCCATCAGATTTAAGAACATCTATTTTTCCTTCTTCTCCAAGTACTTTTACAAGTTCTTCTGATGATACTGTAACTTTTCTATCGTAAATGTAGGCACTTGCATTTATATCTCCTAGAAAATCCCCATTTTCTTTAATAGTTACTTCATTTAATGCCTCTGCTAAACCTACATTTAATTTGTATTGTATTCCAAATTCTGTTTCAATTTGATTTTCTTTTTTGTCTTTATTTGAGTACATGTATCCTTTGTTTAATGTGGCTGTTTGTGGTACAACGTTTACTGTTGCAATATCTCCTATTTTTGAATCTATATTATAATCTTTTTGTTCCATGCTTGTAGATACAGTTGTTCCATTTAATAATGTTGTATTTGTTGTTGTTTCTGTGTGTATTGTTATTGCTTCTTCATTAGTATTTGTTTCGTATATATATGTAACGACAAATTTGTCTGCTTGTCCTTTTACCCATGAAACCATTCCATTTTCATCTACTGTATTTTCAACATTTATTGTAAGTGTTCCTGATTCGCTGTCATATGCATAGCTATCTTGTGTAAAGTTTACTCCGTCTGCCTCACCATTTGTAGCTAGTGTATCTATTGCGGTTACTATAACTTCTGAAGGTTTTAAGTCATTTATTGTTGGAACATTAATTTGTATTTGTTTTGAGCTTAATGGTAGTTTTGAATCTTTTAATCCATCACTAAGTAATAGGCTAAGCATTGTTTTACCATCATAGTTTAAATATCTAATTACTTCTTGACTTAGTTCCCCAACTAAATTTTCATCTGATGCCATCCAGTTAATATGAACAGTCATATCTTTTTCAATTTCACGTTCTTTGTTATCTTTATTTATGTATGTTGCTTTAAATTTGACTGTACTATCCTTGCCTAATTCATTTGGTGAAACTTTATCATCTTTATTTGGTATAATTGGTATAGCTAATTCAACTGTTTCACTTGTGTTTATTTGATTTAGCTCTATAGAATTTTCAGTTATGTTTTTAATTCTATTATCATTGACTTTTTCATAGTCGAATTTGTAGTTGTTATTTTCTAGGTTTATTAATATATTCTTTAAGTATCCTGTATTTTTCACACCAATATTAAGATATAAGTTAGTGTCAGTAGAGTCTATATCTGCTGTGTACCCATATCCTTCGTGTGTTTCTTCATTTCCTAGTTTTACATCAAAAGTAATGTTTTCTTCTGATGTTTCATTATTTTGTTCAATAATGTTCGCTGCATATACGCCAGTTGTAATACAATTAAAACCTACTAAAATTGCAACTAGCATAGTAGCTATTACTTTGCTTATTGTTTTTTGCATAGTAACCCTCCTATTTTAAAATTAACATAACTTAATTATACCTTTTTTTTTGCTATTTTTCAAGATTTTCAGCACATTTTTTGAATTTTTTTGTTTTGATTTTATACTTCTAAAAGTCTTTTATTCTAAAAGTATATTTTTAATATGTGCTGAATATAATTCTAACTTATATTAACCTTTATTATTTTTCTTGACAATAGCGATTTTCAATTCTAAAAATAGCTTTTAATATCTTTTCATACGGAAAATATTTTTTCAGCTTTTTTATTAAATTTTCTTTACAAAGTTGTAACAATTTATACCATCTCGCATATAATATTATAGTTAGATTTAAGTATGCGTAAGTAATTTTGATTGTAATATTTGTATAATGGAGGCTTAGGTATGAATGATAATGATATGGCTAATATGATAAAAAAGGCTCAGGAAATGATTAACAATAATCAGATTCCTGATGAACTAAAAAATCTTGTAAAAAATATGCAGAGTAATGGAACAAATAGTATGAATAATCAAAACAACCACAATGGTACTAATAACTATAGTAATCGTTTCAACCATAATAATTCTAATAGTTACAGTAATCAAAGCAATCTCAATAACTCTAATAATTACAATAATTCCAAAGGGCAAACTAACTTCGTAGATAATGTGAGATTAAACAGTTCTCACTCTAAAGAAAGCCAGAATTATAATAAATATTCTTCTACTTACTCTCAAAGAAATAGCAATAATTATGACACTGATAATTCTAATCAGAACAATAACAATATAAATTCCGATTTTCCTAATATAGACATAGAAACAATGATGAAACTTCAAGGAGTAATGTCTAAGATGAAATCTTTTAATAACGATGATGACATGTCTAAATTACTAATGTCACTAAAGCCTTATTTGCGTAATGAAAAAAAAGAAAAAGTAGATGAATATATTAAACTTATTAAGATGGGAAAAATGACACAAGCTTTTGACTTGTTTGGTGGTGATAAGAATTGAATTTGTTCCCAGTTGATGGTGATGGTGTAATTGATATTTTCGGATTTAAATTACACACAGATGACCTTTTAATACTGCTTATATTATTTATATTATATAAAGAAGATGTAAAGGATAAATTCCTTTACATCGCATTGATACTGCTATTGCTAAATTGACTACTCCATTTCTATTAGCCCTTCGTCATTTATATAAGCATATGAATAGCTTTCTCTTTCTATATCTTTTCTATCTCTTTCTAGAATTCTACTAGCTATTCTTATTTGTGGTGAATTTATTATACTGGCAGCTATAATCGCTTTTTCATTGCCTTTTGCTCCTGCATGTGCCATTCCCCTAAGGTTTCCTAAAACTGCTATATTGTCTTCTGCAATTACTTCTGCACCATCATTAACATCACCTATTATGACTATACTCCCTTCAAATTCCATTTTCTGTCCTGATCTAATAGAACCTTTATAAAACTTTGTTTCTGATATTTGTATATCCTTTCTAAACGTTCTTTTTATGCCATGAAGTCCTAATGTTTTTGGACTATCGAAATCGACTTTTACTTTTATAACATTTTGAATTAGTTTTTGAATACTCTCAATTTCGAATCTTTTTAAAATTTTACCGGTAACCATAATAGGTGTTTTTTCATCTTTATAAAATTCTTTAAGATCTGGCAATTTTTCTTGTAATTCATTCAAAATCTCATTTGTTGTTGCATCTTCTTTAATTTTAAGTACAATACTATCTTTTTTAAAATAAATATTAATGCATCTAGTCATTTTTAATTACTCCTATATTTTGATTTTTCATACCTCCTTTTATCTTTTGTAAATTTAAAATTATTATAACATTCATTTATTTATTATTCAACCATAAAATTAGAATATATGTTCTGATCATCTTAAGCAATCTCAGACGACGTATATATTATCTTACTGTTTGCATGTCAGATGTAGCTGTCATGTCTTCGGTAATTTGTTCTGAGTTCATACCAAAGTATTGTGCAAATATATCTCTAGCAGTTACTGCCGTAGAAGCTCCGTGCTGACCGTCTTTAATATATACGGCTACAGCTATTTCTGGATCATCAAATGGTGCAAATCCAACAAACCATGCGTTGGCATTTCCACTTTCATTTGTTGATGCAGAACCTGTTTTTCCACCTACTTCTATATCAAAGTCTGAGAAATATCTATAAGCTGTACCAGATCCATCACTTGTAACTCCTCTCATTCCTTCTTTCACTGCATTTGAGTTTTCTTCACTAATGCTTAAATCAGATCCACTATTTCCGCTAACTCCTAATTTTTCATTTACATAGCTTTCTATTTCTTCTTTTGGCACTTCTGTTCCATCAGAATTATTTACAGATTTTATTATTGTTAAATTTAGGTTATGACCTCCGTTTGCAACCATTGCAACATATTTGGCCATTTGAAGTGGTGTGAATGAGTTATTAAGTTGTCCTATAGCTGCTTGAACAGTATATCCATCAACCCAAGGACTCATTGTTTCTCTAGAAGCTAAAACTCCTGCTTCTTCTCCTGGCAATTCTATACCTGTTTTTTGTCCTAGTCCAAATGCTGAAGCGACTTGAACTAATCTATCTATGCCTGTTCTTCTACCTGTTTCATAGAAGAAATAGTTACAAGATACCTCAATTGCTCGAGTTACATTAAGCCACCCATGGCCTCCACTTTTCCAGCATCTTGGTTGATAATCTCTATAATATCTATATACTCCTGTATCATTAATTTTTGTATTTACATCAATTGCTCCACTCTCCAATCCTGCTATAGCTGTAACCATTTTGAATGTTGATCCAGGTGGAGATATTGAACTAATTGCTTTATTCATAAGTGGATGATCTTCTGCGTTTAAATAGTTATTCCAATTTTCTGTGCTAATACCATCTATAAATAGTGATGGATCATAGTTTGGATAACTTGCCATTGCTAATATTTCGCCTGTTTTAACATTTAATACTACCGCTGCACCTTCTTTTGCCATTTCTGCATCTTTAAGCTCTCCATTTTGCATCATTTGAATGTTCTTTTGCAATGCGTCTTCTGTTATTTTTTGCAAATCACTATCTATTGTAAGCATTACATCTGCACCTGCAACTGCTTCCTCTGCAACATATTCGTCAGTTACAACACCATCTACTGACATGTCTATTTGCTTAACACCATCAGTTCCTTTTAAATATTTTTCTAAAACCTGTTCTATTCCTGTTCTTCCAGTTATATCATTTTGGTCATATTCATCTGGATTTGCTTTTAATTCATCTTCACTTATTGGACCAACATATCCTAAAATATGTGATGCTAAAAGTCCATAAGGATAAGATAATGTTGGTTCTGATGTTGTACTTATTCCTGGAAAACTTGAACCCATTTCATTTAATTTTGCTAAGCTACCATTACTAATGTTTTCTGCTAATTCAACTGATTTAGTATTGCTATATCCATCTTTTTCTATTTCATACCTTAAAGTAATTATTTTTCTGGCATCTTGAACATTGTCTGTATTTACTTCATATTCTTGCTTAAAATAATTAAAGCAAGCTTCTGCATCATAACTTGAGTCAAGTTTGTTTTGCTCCTTAAAAGTTTGAGCTGTTTCTTCATTTTTAAAAGCATATGGTTCAACTGTTATAGGAAAATTATCTACATATGTATCTCCATTTTGCTCTAACGTTTGTGCTAACAATAAAAGTGCATTATTTAATGTTTGTGTATCAACTTTTGTCTTATAGATTTCCACATTATATACCAATTTTGTGGATACAAGCTTCTCACCACTACTGTCTAGAATATTTCCTCTTGCTGCTTTTATTGTGGTTTCTCTTGTAAGTCTTGTGTTTGACTCTTCTCTATATTCTTGTCCGATTTACAATTTGCAAATTAAAAAGTTGAAGTAAAAGTATTATTCCAATTATATATACAATTGCTATAGCAATATTGTATCTTAATTTGTTATCTTTTCTACTTTCCACTATTCCTCCAATCTCTTTTATTTTCGTTTTTTATTTTTTGATATTAATTTATGTATAAAATTAAAAATATCTTGTTAAAATCTTTTTACCTTTATATTGTTCTTCTAAATAATATCCTAATTTTTTCATTAAAGGATAAAATATAATTATAAGCATTGTGTTAAATAATATTTCCACTAGTAGAGTAAGTGTAAATGTAAGTATTTCTGGTACTCCTCCATATTGAAAAATATTTATAGCATATGTAAATACTTCATAAATAATTGTGCTTACAGCAGACATTACTATTATAGTTACTCTGCTATCTTTTGAAAAGTTTTTGTCCATATACTCTCCAAGTAAGCCTATAATAGCCAATAAAACTGATGTTATACCTATTGTTTTTCCAAGGTTTAGGTCTATAATTATACCAAATATTATGCCAAATATAGCTCCTGTTTTGTTTCCTATAAATAATCCTATAAATAGTGTTAAAACAATTATAAGGTTTGGCATTATTCCACCTATATTAAACCAAGAAAAGAAATTTAATTGTAAAAAATATATTATAAAAAATGTTAATAATAAAATTAGAATAACTTTAAATTTTCGCAATTTAATCTCCTTTAAACTTTGATATTTACTCTTACTCTGCCTCGGGTCACTAAAAGCTCCAGAATATATATCAAATTATTAATTTTGAGTGATTACTAATACTGTTTCTAGTCTTGAAAAGTCTGTAGCCACTTCAATTTCTGCATATCTGTCTGCCTCATTTTTGGTGTTGACAACACTTTTTACAGTACCTATTAAAATACCTTTTGGATAAATTCCGCCAAGACCTGAGGTTACAACTTGATCTCCTTGAAGAATTGTGCTATCTGCTGGTATATATGTTGCTCTTACTGTTTCTGTGTTGTTAAGAGTTCCTCTAAGTATTACACTATCTTGCACATTTGAAATATTTGCACTAACACTACTTGCAGTATCTATTATCGTTTGAATTTTTGCAGTATTATTTGTTGCTGAAATTACATATCCAACTAATCCTGATTCTGATATGACTGGCATATTTTCTTTTACACCATCATCGGTTCCTGCATTTATGACAACTATTTTTTCATAATTACTAATACTTCTTTCTATTACATAAGCTGGTACAGTTGTAAATTCAGAATATTTATCTTTTAAATTAACATATTCTTTTAAGGTATTATTTTCTGATTTTAATATTTCCAGTTCTCTTAGTTGTTCTTGTAATTTACTATTTTCATCTTTTAAGCTTCTGTTTTCTTCTTGTAAGCTTGCTATATCACTATTTTCTTGTTCATTTCCTGTAATTTTATTTTTTAAAAATACTATTCCGTTTTGGATTGGAACAAATATCGTACCAGCCACACCTTCTATAAATGACAAGTTTCCTGTACTAATATTTGAAACTATTACAACAACTATTAATACTACTACTGTTATGATAATTCCGATTAAGCCAGCTTTATTTTTCATTAAATAATCATTCCTTCTATTTATTTAGGTTTTAAAGTTCCTATAACTTTTTATAAGCTCAAATATATGTTCTGGAACATTTCAGCGAACGGTTGCAGCGCGAGCATTTTAAATTTTAACTAAGTAGGACTGCAGAGTGTAGCGGGCAAGCTGGAGCGAAGCGACCCGAAGAGTAGAAATGTGGAAGAATGTATATTTGAGCTTGTAATGAATTATAAGTTAATTACATTCTTTTTCCTGCATTCATTAATACGCTTTTTAGATTATCTATGTTTTCTAGTACTTTTCCTGCACCTATTG
>CALXWN010000010.1:0-17769 GCA_944392415.1 uncultured Clostridia bacterium
TCTTTATTTTAACAGAAATGTAATAATTCTGTGGATAACTTTTTTCTAAATTTTTAAAAAATCCCGAAACTCAAAGCAAGTACCTTGGGATATTTGATTTTTATGAAAAAATATGTTAGGGTATAAAGAACATTAGGCTAAAATTTATTAGCACAAAGATATATTATTCAAATTATTAGGAGAAAAAGATGTTTTACAAAATATATGATTTTGAAATAGGAGAGTTAGCAATATGCGAAGAAAATGGAAAAATAGTATTGGTCAATGTAGTTAAAACAAAAGAAGATATTGAAGAAATGGCAAAAAATAGTATACAAAAAGAAACTTCTTTAATAAAAAATACAAAACAACAATTAGATGAGTATTTTGCAGGCAAGCGAAAGAAATTTGATATTCCAATAAAGCTAGATGGCACAGATTTTCAAATAAAGGTATGGAAAGAGCTTTTAAAAATACCATATGGCGAGACTTGTTCATATTTAGATATTGCAAAATGTATAGGAAATCCGAAAGCATCTAGAGCAGTAGGAATGGCAAATAATAAAAATAAAATAATAATTATAGTTCCTTGTCATAGAGTAATTGGAAGCAATAAGAAGTTGGTTGGATATGCCTGTGGGTTAGACGTTAAAAAAAAATTATTAGAGTTGGAAAGAGAAAATTTATAGGATATTATTCAAAAAAATTTAGAGAAAATTGATACTAAAAAGGTTTGCGTAAAAACTTTGTAGAAGGGAATGTATTTTTGATGAATAAAAATAAGCTTCATATAGCAATGCAAATGGTATTTGATAAAATTTATAAAATACCAACTAAAACGAAAAAATAAATTGTCTAGTAAGTAGAATATTAAAACAAAATATATTTAAGGATAAATAAAAGTTTTAATAAAATCTATTTTTAGGAGGTACTTATGAAAAATAAGATTTTAATAGAAATTATTATATTTATTGCTTTAGCTGTGACGATAGGATTGGTGCTATTTAGCTTGGGTGTTTTTAATGATAATGAAACTATAGCTAATAATATTTATAACGGAATTGAAACTAATTATAATACTTTAAATAATAACGAAGTTGGTAATAATGTTACTGGAAATCAAATAGATACAAAAAATGCAAGCTTAGAAGAATTACCACAAAATTATACAATTGAACAGGCTATAAAAGATGGCTGTTTTACTGTAACATATTATAGTGTGTGTAATAAAGAAAATTTAGATGATTTTATAGAAAAAACATCTGTAAATAATACTAATAGGGAGGCTGATTCGATTAGAATAGCTGCTTCAACAGTAGAGGGAGATTTGATCTTATATGACTTAAGTTATGATGGAGAAAATTACACATTAAAATCTGATTATACAAGAGATAATTATATGGCAGAAGAGAATAGAAAAGTTGTAATTAATGATGATATTCCAGGAAGGTTTTATACAATAGCTTTAAGACAAGATGGAGAAACTATTAGATTAGAATTATTACTTATAGCAGAAGTAAGCCAAAAAGAAGGAGGAAAAGAATACGAAGATATTAATATTGTATCTTATCCATTAAATGCTACTGCATACCCAGTTGGTCCTGAATTTAGAGCAGAGGTTTTAGAGGTATTTGACAATGTAATGTGGATTAAACCAATAGAAAATGGAGAAGGATTAGGAGATAAATTATTAATTAATACCCAAGGAAACGATTTTGAAGTAGGAGATACTGTAAGAGTAATTTTTACAGGATTAATTAGAGATACTTATCCAGCTCAAATAGAAGTAATAAGTGTAGAAAAGTTTGAGATATATAATAATTAATTATTAATATAATGCAAAAAAGGTGCTATAAAAATAGCATCTTTTTCATGGATAGAATAAATAAAACAGTTGAAATTATCGCATTTTTTTGATAAAATATAATTATGATTAATAGAGATTTTACTTTGGGGACGGAGCAAAACGTAAAATTTTACGAAAAGGACCGTCCCAAAAGTAAAAAAGGAAAAGAAATGTTTAACATAGAAGAAGAATTAAAAAAATTACCTAATAAACCGGGCGTGTATATAATGCACGATAAAAACGATAAAATAATATATGTGGGTAAGGCAATTTCTTTAAAAAGAAGAGTTACATCATACTTTAGGAAAACTAAAAAAACACAAAGAATACTTAATATGGTTGCACTAATAGACCATTTTGAATATATTGTTTGTGATAATGAAGCGGAGGCTTTAGTTTTAGAGTGTAACCTTATTAAAAAGAATATGCCTAAATTTAACGTACTTTTAAAAGATGATAAAACATATCCATATATAAAAATAAATGTTAAAGCAGATTTTCCTGATGTGTATATGACTAGAAGAGTGCTTAATGATGGAGCAAGGTATTTTGGACCTTATCCTAATTCAGGCGCTGCAAAAGAAATGTGTGAATTTATAAAATCTAAGTTTAAAATAAGGCAATGCAAAAGTTTTAAATATAAAGATAGACCATGCTTAAATTATCACATAAAAAGATGCTCTGCACCATGCCAAGGATATATTAGTAAAGAAGATTATCATAAACAAATTAATCAAATTATATCTATTTTAGATGGAAAAACAGATGGTGTAAGAAAAGAACTAGAGCAAAGTATGAAAGAAGCATCTTTAAAGATGGATTATGAGAAGGCAGCAGAATTAAGAGATCAAATTAATGCAATAGATAGAATTTCACAAAGGCAAAAAGTTTCAAATATATCTGAGCATGATATTGATGTTATAGGTCTTTATAAAGATGAATACGAAATTTGCATAGAGATTTTTTACATAAGAAATAGTAAAATGGTGGGAAGAGATAATTTCTTCTTAAAAGGTCTAAATGATGAAGATGATAGAGAAATAATATCTGACTTTATAAAACAATATTATATTGGAAGAAGTTTCTTCCCAAATAAGATTATGATAAAAGAAGATATTGAAGATAGGGAGCTTTTAGAAATATGGCTTACTCAGATGGCTGAAAGAAAAGTTGAAATCAAAGTTCCACAAAAAGGCGAAAAATTACGATTAGTAGAAATGGCTGAAAATAATGCAGAGATTACTTTAAAAAATAAGCAAAAGAGCAATCAACATATAATTGTGGAAATGAAAGATGCCCTAAAATTAGATAAACTACCTAGAAAAATTGAGTGTTTTGATATATCAAATATTTCTGGAACATATATGGTTGCTGGAATGTGTGTTATGGTAGATGGCATTATAAAAAAGAATTTATCAAGAAGATTTAAAATCAAAACAGTATTTGAGCAAGATGACCCTAGATGTATGCAAGAAGTTGTTGAAAGAAGATTAAGACATTCAATAGATAAAGAAGATGATGGATTTGGAAAATTACCAGACTTAATATTTGCAGATGGAGGTATTACTCAAATAAGAGCAATCCTTACAGCCATCCACAATGTGGAGAAAGAAAGTGGAAAACAGCTAGGAATAAGAGTATTCGGTATGGTAAAAAATGACAAACATAGGACAAGAGCTTTAATTGATGAAAATAGAAATGAAATACAAGTATCTGATGAAATGTTTAATTTGATTACACAATTTCAAGATACAGTGCATGATACAGCGATAGGCTATCATAAGTTTTTAAGAGATAAGTCAATGAGTAAATCTGCTTTAGATGATATAAAAGGAGTAGGAACGACTAAAAAGGCTTTATTACTAAAGAAGTTTGGAAGTGTGCAAAAAATAAAAGAAGCGGATATTGGTGAAATTGCAAAAGTTAAGGGAATTAATGAAGAATTAGCTCAAAAAATAAAGGACGAATTAAGTAATAATTAAGATATGCCCTGAATATAATTTAGTATACTTAAGTTATTAGGAGGGGATTATGAGCAAAAAAATAATAACAGGTTTAGTAATAAGTTCTGTAATTGTACAAGCAATATTGTTTTCACTTTTATATCAGTTTGTACAAGTACTTAGTACGTTGTAGGAGGAAAAATGGACGTAGCAAATAATTGGAAAGATTACGAAATACTAGATATGGCAAATGGCGAAAAACTAGAAAGATGGGAAAATATTACACTAATAAGACCAGACCCACAAATAATATGGAAAGAAAAATCTTTTCCTGAAAAATGGAAGAATGCAAATGCCAAATATAATAGAAGTAACACTGGTGGTGGAAATTGGAATTTTATTAAACCATTACCAAAATCTTGGCAGATTAAATATAAAGATTTAACTTTCAATATTAAACCAATGGGATTTAAGCATACTGGTATTTTCCCAGAGCAGGCAGTAAATTGGGACTGGATGATGAACAAAATAAGAAATAGCAATAGGGAAATAAAAGTATTAAATTTATTTGCTTATACCGGAGGTGCTAGTGTAGCTTGTCTTAAAGCAGGTGCCTCTGTTTGCCATGTTGATAGTTCAAAAGGAATGTGCGAATGGGCAAAGGAGAATGTTGCTTCATCTGGATTAAGAGATAGACCAATTAGATTTTTAATTGATGATGTTGTAAAATTTGTAAACAGAGAAATAAGAAGAGGTAATAAATATGATGGAATAATTATGGATCCACCTTCCTATGGAAGAGGAACAAATGGTGAGGTATGGAAGTTTGAAGAAAATATAGCTGATTTAGTAAAACTTTGTATGAATGTACTTTCAGATAAACCTTTATTTTTCTTAATTAATTCATATACTACAGGAATTTCAAGTCAAGTTTTAGAAAATTTGTTGAGAATAAATATTCCTAAAAAAGTCAGTGGCAAGTTTAGCCATGGAGAATTAGGATTGCCTATGACTAATTCAAAATTGATTTTACCTTGTGGAATTTATGGTAGATGGGAAGAGTAAATATGAAAATTTTATATGAAGATAATCACATAATAGTAGTAGAAAAAATAGTAAATATACCATCGCAATCAGATAAAACTGGTGATGAAGATATGTTAACTTTAGTTAAAGGATACATAAAAGAAAAATATCAAAAGCCAGGAAATGTGTATTTGGGTTTAGTACATAGACTAGATAGACCAGTTGGTGGAGTAATGGTATTTGCGAGAACTTCAAAAGCTGCATCAAGATTAAGTGAAGAAGTAAGAAATAAAACATTTAAAAAAGAATATTTAGTTATATGTAATGGTAAAATGGAAAAAGAAAAAGATACACTTGTAGATTATTTGTGGAAAGATGAAAAAAATAATACAAGCTATGTAGTAAAACCAACCAAGAAGAATGCGAAAGAAGCAGTTTTAGATTATGAAGTGTTAGGATATAATGAAAAAGAAAATCTTTCAATACTAAGAATAAATTTGCATACAGGAAGGCATCATCAAATTCGTGTTCAACTTTCAAGTAGAATGCATGCAATATATGGAGATAATAAATATCATGGAAAAGGAGCTGGAACTGGTATTTGCTTATGGGCATATAAACTTACAATAGTTCATCCAACTACAAAAGAAGAAATGAGTTTTGTAGATTTACCAGAGCCAAAAGGAATGTGGAAATTACTATATGAAAATGGAGTACAAGATAAGATAAACGAAACAAAATAACAAAAAAGTTTGGAGCAAAATTTTTAATATGAAAGGAAATGAGTTATGAGCAAAGCAATGGGTGTTTTAATGGATATGGAAGGTATTTTACATGATATGCAAAATATAGAAAGACAGATTGATGGAATTGATAGTAATGTACGTAATAGACCATATACGGCAAAAGAATTAATGGAGGAAAGGGCGCTTGAGACTGAAAAAACAGAAAAAAGAGAACAATTAAATGGATTAAAACAAATGCTAGCAAGATTATTAGAAGATAAGAACGAAAGTGATATATTAAGGACAGAATTATTAGGAAAGTATCAAAAAGCTGACAATAGCGAAGAAAGAAGTAAATACGGATTATATTTAGAATGGATAAAAGAGGCAAGTTCTATAAATACTAAAAAAGGTCAATTAAATAGAGTTAGAAATGCAGGTGCTCAGGCAGATAAAACGAATAATTCTATGGACGGAAATAGTGCAAAATCTATACAGGGATTAAATATAACAACAGACAACCGCGATGACGATGGAAGATAACAATATTAAATTTTTGACTTTGAAAATATGAACAAAATATAAAGTTTTAAACTTATGCTTAATAAATAAATTTAAAACCAAAACTGACTAGGAATAAGGAGATTCCTAGTCAGTTTTGGTTTGTATGAGCAAGGAATAAAAGAAGTGTTAGCAATATTCGTTGATCAAGAGTGTTGCTCATCATCACCAAGAGGTACTATGGTGAGTTTGTATTTGGATATATGTAAAGTATTTACTTTTTTGTTTTTTTCATATATAATCCCAAGTAAGCTAATTTACAAAAGACATTACATAAAATTAATAAACCTAAATATTTATGCTTGAAAATTAAATGTGTGAAAGGATGGTATTATGGCAAAAGAAATTACTGAAAAAGAAGAACAAGAAATTAAGAAAATGATTGATGACTTGGTAAAAAGAGCAAAAAAAGCATCTGAGGAGTACATGAAACTATCACAAGAGGATGTTGATAGAATAGTAAAAGCAATGTCTATGGCTGGTGAAGAACATCACATGGAACTTGCAAAATTTGCGGTTGAAGAAACAGATAGAGGAATATATGAAGATAAAATAACTAAGAATATGTTTGCAACAGAATATATTTATCACAGTATAAAATATGATAAAACAGTTGGCGTAGTTAGCCAAAATGAAGAAGAAGGATATGAAGAAATTGCAGAACCAGTTGGAATAATTGCAGGTGTAACACCAGTAACAAATCCAACATCAACAGTTATGTTTAAATCACTTATTTCAGCAAAAACTAGAAATGTTATAATATTTGGATTTCATCCAAGTGCTCAAAAATGTAGTACTCGTGCAGCAGAGATTGTTAGAGATGCTGCAGTGGCTGCTGGAGCACCTAAAGATTGTATTTTATGGATTGAAAAGCCATCTATAACAGCAACTAATATGCTTATGAATCATCCAGATGTTAATTTGATTCTTGCAACAGGTGGAACAGGTATGGTTAAAGCTGCTTATTCATGCGGAAAACCAGCTCTTGGAGTTGGTCCTGGAAATGTTCCTTGCTATATTGAAAAATCAGCTAAATTAAAAACTTCAGTAAATGATTTAGTTATGTCTAAATCTTTTGATAATGGTATGATTTGTGCTTCTGAACAATCTGTAATTGTAGATAAAGAAATTCATGAAGAATTTGAAAAGCTTATGAAGGAAGCGGGATGTTATTTCTTAAATGCCGATGAAACAAAGAAATTAAGAGAGAAAATGTTTGATGAAGATAAACTTAATAGCTTTGTAGTTGGTAAATCTCCATATTTTATTGCAAAAATGGCAGATATAGAAGTACCAAAAGAAACAAAAGTATTAGTTTTAAAAGAAAATGGAGTTGGAATTGAATATCCATTCTCTAAGGAAAAATTAAGCCCAGTTCTAGCATATTATGTAGTTAAAGATTCTAAAGAAGGTATTGATTTAGCAGAAAAGCTAATTGAATTTGGCGGAATGGGACATTCAGCAGTAATTCATTCAGAAGATGAGAATGTTATTCAAGAGTTTTCAAAGAAAGTTAAAGTTGGAAGAATTATAGTAAACTCACCTTCTACTCATGGTGCAATTGGAGATATATACAACACAAATATGCCTTCACTTACGCTTGGATGTGGAACATTTGGAGGAAATTCAACAACATCAAATGTTTCAAGTGTTAATTTAATAAATATTAAAAGAGTAGCAAAAAGGAGAGTTAATATGCAATGGTTTAAAATTCCAAATAAAATATATTTTGAAGCAGGTTCACTTGGGTATTTAGAGAAAATGCCTGACATTTCTAAAGCCTTCATAGTAACAGATGAAGGAATGGTTAAGTTAGGTTATGTAGATAAAGTTCTATATTACCTAAGAAAAAGAGAAAAATATGTACATTCACAAATATTTGCAGAGGTAGAATCAGACCCATCTTTTGAAACAATAAAAAAAGGTGTTGAAATGATGAATAACTTCCAGCCAGATGTTATTATTGCACTTGGTGGTGGTAGTCCAATAGATGCTGCAAAAGGAATGTGGCTATTCTATGAGCATCCAGATGCAGATATAGAAGGAATGAAACTTAAATTTATGGATATTAGAAAAAGAACATATAAGTTCCCTAAATTAGGCACCAAAGCTCAAATGGTTGCAATACCTACAACTTCAGGAACAGGTTCAGAAGTTACATCTTTTGCAGTAATAACAGATAAAGAGAAAAACAAAAAATATCCATTAGCAGATTATGAATTAACACCTGATGTGGCAATTGTTGATACTGACTTAGTTATGAGCCTTCCAAAGAGTATAACTGCAGATACAGGTATGGATGTTTTAACACATGCACTAGAGGCTTATGTATCAAATATGGCATCAGATTATACAGATGGATTGGCCGAAAAAGCAGTAGAATTAGTATTTAAAAATTTAAGAGATGCGTACAATGATGGAAGTAACAAATATGCAAGAGAAAAAATGCACAACGCTAGTACAATAGCTGGTATGGCTTTTACAAATGCGTTCTTAGGTGTATGCCACTCAATGGCACATAAAATTGGTGCTGAATTCCATTTACCACATGGAAGAATAAATGCAATTTTACTTCCATATGTAATTAAATATAATGGAGTGGATGACCCAACAAAATTTGTGTCATTCCCAAAATATGAATATTATGTTGCAAAACACAAATATGCAGAAATTTCAAGAAGAATGAACTTCCCAGCATTTACAGATGATGAAGGATTAGAGTCATTAGTTAGGGAAGTAGATAAATTGAGAGCAGATGTAGGTATTCCAAAATCATTTAAAGAGGCTGGAATTGATGAAAAAGAATGGCTTGCTAAAGTAGACGTTTTGGCAGATAGAGCATTTGAAGACCAATGTACATCAGCAAACCCAAGAGTACCACTAGTAAGTGAAATTAAACAAATATTATTAGATAGTTACTATGGTAAATAGTTTTTTGTCGGGGACGGGCATAATAAGAAAAGCGAGGTTAATTGTAATGAAAGAAAAAGTAACAAAACTAATGAAAAAAATATGTACAAAAGAAGTAATAATGTACCTTATATTTGGAGTACTTACAACAATAGTATCTTTAGCCGTATATTATGTACTAATACTTACATTATTAAATCCCGAAAATGCTATACAGTTACAAATTGCTAATATATTATCATGGATTGCAGGTGTTGCATTTGCATATGTTACAAATAGAAAATTTGTTTTTGAAAGTACAGAAAAAAATAAATTTAAAGAACTAAGTAAATTTGTTGCCTCAAGATTTACAACACTAATTTTAGATATGCTTATTATGTTTATAGGTGTAACCTGTTTGCATGGAAATGATAAAATAATAAAATTGATATCTCAAGTTTTAGTAATAATAGGAAATTATGTATTTAGTAAAATATTTGTTTTTAAAAAGAAAAATTAATAAATAAAAAATCACAGAAAATTTTCTGAGGAGAAGCAAGTTACTAAAATTATTTATAAAAATATTTGAGAGGAGAGTTTGGCATAAATAATAAATTAAAATGTATTTATGCCCCAATTATTATGGAAAATAAAAATTTATTTAAAAATTATTCAGCAAACGAAAACAATCCAAAATGGAATCAAATGATAAAAAGGGAGAATAGTTTGTATACTAAACAAGGAGACATACGTTCCCCTTTCGAAAGAGATTTTAATAGAATCTTGCATACAAACGCTTACAATAGACTAAAACATAAAACACAAGTATTCTTTTCACCAGAAAATGACCATATTTCTACAAGAATAGAGCATGTAAATTATGTTGAATCTATAAGTTATACTATTTCTAATTATTTAGGATTAAATAGTGAACTTACTAGAGCCATTGCTTGTGGACATGATGTAGGACATGGTCCATTTGGACACAAAGGAGAAAAAATTATTTCTGAAATATCAAAAAGGGAATTAGGAAAACCATTTTGGCATGAGCAAAATGGCCTAAATATAGTTGATAATATAGAACTTTTAGATGACTACGAAGGAAACAAGCAAAACTTAAACTTAACTTATGCTGTAAGGGATGGCATAATTTCACATTGTGGTGAAATAGATGAAAATAGTATAAAGCCTAGAGTAGAAGCAATAGACTTAAATAATTATACAAAACCAAATGAATATGCTCCTTTTACTTGGGAGGCCTGCATAGTAAAGGTTTCAGATAAAATATCATATTTAGGAAGAGATATAGAAGATGCCATAGAAGAAAATTTTTTGACAGAGGATATGTTAAATGAATTATCAGACATTACAGGTATTACTAGCAAAACCAGCAATTCTGCTATAATAAATACATTGGTAACAGATATTTGTAAAAACTCTTCACCGGAAGAAGGCATAAGACTTTCAAAAGAAGCTATTGAAATGATGGACAAAATAAAAGTTTTTAACTATAAATACATTTATGGTGCTAAAAGAATGAATCCATCCAATAAATATTTTGAAATAGTGATAAATCAAATATTTGATATATTAAAGGATACTTATGATGGAGAAAATACACCAAATAAAATTAGAAATATGGCTAAATATTATCCTAATTTATTGAATAATTTTTATAGTTGGATAGAGAAATATTGGAACATAGGTAAACGTGAAGGATTGAAAAATAAAGTCGTTTTTGATATTAATAAAAAAGAAGATTATATTCAAGCAATTATTTACTATATATCTGGTATGACAGATAAATTTGCAATTGATATGTACAATGAAATTATACATTTTTAAAATAAAAGGTGTGAGCAAAGCTCATACCTTTTTGTAAGCTTATATAATATCGATTAACACTTATTATATTTATAAGTAAAATTTACATAATAATTAATTGGTGGAGGTGGCGAGAGTTGAACTCGCGTCCAATTATTTTTCCATATTTACTTCTCCGAGTGCAGTTCATTTTTAAAATTCTAAATAAAATAGCAAATGAACAAAGCATTTTATTTATATCCATTTAAAATACCCATTGCTTAAATGGAATAAGCAACTTTGTTTCCTACTTTTGTCGACGTCTTATTCCAAGCAGTAGGCTCTTGGGTAAGGCGACGCTGAGCCTTAGGCAGCAGCGTAAGCTAATTCTCTATCGTTAGCCTTTATATTTAGTTTGCTTGATTTTAAGTGGCCAAAGCAACCATCCACTACTCGCTATAAATACTTCTAAATAACTGTCGAAACCATTTACACCCCCGTGTAAATATTGAGTGTAACCTTATATAAATTGACAGCAAATTAAGCATACACTAATTATTATACTATATTTTATGAAAGATAGCAAATAAAATTACAAAAAATTATGGTAAACTTAATAACTTTATGATATAATTATGTAGAATTTATAATTATAAAAAAGGTTATTAAAAATGAATAAAAGAGTTTTATTAGGTATGAGTGGAGGAGTAGATAGTTCTGTTTCAGCTATTCTACTTAAAGAGCAAGGATATGACGTAATAGGTGTAAATATGTTGCTTTGGGGAGATGATACAAAAAATGCCTCAGATGCAAGAAAGGTATGCAAGAAATTACAAATTCCTTTTACTTTTTTAGATTTAAGAAATGATTTTAAGGACTTTGTTATCAAAAATTTTATTGTAGGATATAGAAGTGGTACCACGCCAAATCCTTGCATTGTTTGTAACAAATTTATGAAATTTGGATTCATGTATGAAAGAGCAAAAGAGTTGAAGTGTAGTTATATTTCAACAGGTCATTATGCTAAAATAGAATTTGATGATAAATATAATGCTAATGTTTTAAAAAAGGCAAATAATATCCAAAAAGACCAAAGCTACGTGTTATATGATATTAAAAAAGAAATGTTGAATCATACTATATTTCCGTTAGGAAAATTTGAGAGTAAAGAAGAAATACGAGAAATAGCTAAAAAATATGGTCTAGATGTTGCAAATAAACCAGATAGTGAGGATATTTGCTTTATACCCAATGGAGATTATAAAGAATTTCTAGAGAAAAAAGCTAAGTTTAAACCAAAAGAAGGCAATATAGTAGATAAAAAAGGAAATATATTAGGGAAGCATAATGGATTATACAAATATACAATTGGTCAGAGAAAGGGTCTAGGCATATCAAATCCTGTTCCTTTGTTTGTAATAGATTTTAACAAATTAAAAAATGAGCTTATAGTGGGAGAAGAAAAAGATTTATATAAAGATAGCTTACTTGCAGCAGATATTAATTGGTTAGTAGATAATGTAAAAACAGGAATAAAAGTGAATGCAAAAATTAGATATGCAGCTGAGCCTAAGCCAGCAAAAATAATATTACTTACTAAAGGTTATGCAAGAGTAATTTTTGATGAACCTCAAAGAGCCATTACCCCAGGACAATCAGTAGTGTTTTATGATGGAGATGTTGTTTTAGGTGGAGGAAAAATATTATCACATTAAGTGATGATGCTAATCATACTCAACTCCAAAGATTATTATGAGCGATTATTGACAATAATGAACAATTTAATTATAATTTAATTATATATAGGGTTAAAAGTCAGTACAAACCAATATATAAAAATTTAAATAAAACGGTTATAGGTCCAATAAAAACCTAAATAAACATACAAGGATTAAAAAATGGCAAAAAGAAAGAAAAATAAAATAGAAGAAAAAGAAGTTTTAACAGAAAAAAGTGAACAAAACAAATCAAAAAAAAGAGATCACAAAAAATTTAATGTAAAGAAAAACTTAGGAAGATTAGTAGCTTTAATAATTGTTATTTGTTTATTATTAGCTTCATCAGCTACACTAATATTTTACTTAATGTGGTATTTAAACTAGGTTTATAGGCAAATCCCATGAAAAAACCTAAATATAAAAAAGGAGTTTTAATATATTCAAAAATTATATAGCATAAAATCAACGTTACTGAACAAAGAGTATATTAAAAGAAGTATAAAATGTTTGAAAATTTATCAAATCTAAATTTTGATTTTGCAGACTATATAAGTGATTTAAGTTCGCATCCTTGGCAAATTGTTACTTTTGTTTTAGACATAACAATAGTTATATTTTTACTAATTTACTTCATAAAGGTAGCTAAAAAGTCGAGGGTATGGCAATTAATAAAAGGTATAGTTTTGCTTGTAATTATAACAATTTTAAGTAATTTATTTGAACTAAGATTATTATATTTTATATTAACATCATTTATGAGCTATGGAGTAATTGCACTTTTAATTATATTCCAACCAGAACTACGTAGAGCAATAGAACAACTCGGTTCAAGAACATTTACAAGATTGTTTGGTATGGACAAAAGCTTAAGAGACAAAACAAAAGAAGACATATACAAAGTAGTTATTGCAGCAGAGGAAATGTCTAAATCAAAAACAGGTGCCTTAATAGTATTTGAAAGAGATATAAAAATTCAAGATATTGTAGAAACCGGAATAAAATTAGATGCAGAAATATCTCCACAAATGTTAGTAAATATATTTGTACCCAAAACACCACTTCATGATGGAGCAGTAGTTATAAGTAATAACAAAATAACTGCAGCAGCTTGTATATTGCCACTTGCAGACGATAAAGACATTGCAAGAGAACTCGGTACAAGGCACAGAGCTGCTATAGGTATATCTAAAGAATCTGACGCAATTGCAGTAGTAGTTTCAGAGGAGACAGGAAAAATATCAATAGCAAAAGATGGTACATTAATTGCAGATGTCAAAGAGGATGCACTTAAACGCATTTTAATTAAGAACTTGGTTACAGCTAAATTTGGCTCAGAACAAAGAGTTAGTAAAATAGATAAAATGAAAGAAAAATGGGAAGACAGAAAGGCTGAAAAGCAAAATGCGAAATATAAAATTAACAATTGAATATGATGGAAAAGACTTTAATGGGTGGCAAAAACAACCAAGTAAACTAAATATTCAGGGAGAGATTGAAAGAGCCATAAAAGAAGTAACAGGAGAAAAAGTAGACTTGATTGCATCTGGGAGGACCGATGCTGGGGTTCATGCTTTGGGGCAAGTAGCAAATTTTAGATTAGAAAAAGATTTTCCAATAGAAAAAATGCCATATGCATTAAACTCAAAACTAAAAAAATCTATTAGAATAAAACAGGCAGAAGAAGTACCAGAAAAATTTCATAGTAGATATACTTGTAAAAAGAAAACATATAGATATGTAATAAATAATTCAGTTCAAGGAACTGCAATTTATAGGTATTTGCAATATCATTTTCCAGAAAAATTAGATGAAAATAGAATGAATGAAGCAGTAAAGTTTTTAATAGGTGAGCATGATTTCAAATCATTCAAAGCAAGTGGTACAAGTAGCAAAAGTAGTGTTAGAACAATATATGATGCTAAAGTTACAAGAAATGGTGAAATTGTAACCATTGAACTTACTGGCAATGGATTTTTATATAATATGGTAAGAATAATTGCAGGAACTTTAGTAGATGTTGGAATAGGAAAGATAGAACCTTGTGATGTTAAAGAAATATTGGAGGCAAAAGACAGGTTAAGGGCAGGAAAAACATTGCCACCTACAGGACTTTATTTGGTTAATGTGGAGTATGATGATGTCAATTTAACGAGTTAATTAAAATATTCCAATATATGTTCTCGATATTTCACAAGCTGGAGCAAGCAGCGACCAGCGCCGTGAAATGTGAGAGAATGTATATTGGAATTTTAGTGTCAAAAATCGTAAGATTGACATAAAATATACAAGGGGATAATATGGATATAATTTTATTTTTATTTATATTTCCTATTGCAACTATAATTTTTGCAATTGCTCTACAAAAAATACTTTGTAACCCGTATCTAGTATCAGCAATTGTGCTTGCAATTTTCTTAATTGTAACATTTACTGCTTATGGAGTTACTTTTTTAATAGCAGCATTTATTTATGCAATTATAGCGCTGATTACGGCATACATTGTTAGTATCCTCTGCAGAATAGCTAATAGAACTATAGAAATTAACTTTATAGGTGATAACGGAAGCGGAAGAGCCGGTGATAATAATTCATCTTGTTGCAATAATTGTAATAATTCAAGAACAGGTGAGGGTAGATGTTCATTATGTAATAATGGAAATGATAGAAGTGGTAACAACAGAAGTGGATCAAATTGTTGCAATGGAAATAATGGTTTTAGCAGAAATTTAGCTTGTTTTAATGAGAATGTTGTGGCTTTGAGCAATAGTATTGACGAATTGGCTGACAGTATAAATGCACAAAATGATGATAGTGACAATTGCTCATGTTGCAATTCAAATAATGGCTTGCAGAATAGAAGCGGAAACAATTGGAATTGTGGGTGTGGCACTTTGAGAAATGGTGACCCTAATACAACTGCTTGCAGAACTTGTGCTTGTCAAAGACAATTTAGAAATTGCCTAAGAAGGGTATAGGAGATAAAATGTAAAGAGGAAACCCTTAGCCTTGTATTTATAAAATACTAAAATAAGGTAAATGAGTAGGGGCAAAAGCTCCTACTCTATGCTTTTATGATATACTTTTTTTCAATTCTTCAATTTGCTTTGCAGTGTAGCCAGTATATCTTTGGATTAATTTAATATCCATTTTATCTTTAATCATTTTCTTGGCTAATTGCAATAGTTCATTATTTTTACCTTCAGCCATACCTTCATTTTTTGCTTTAGCAATATCTTCATTGTACCAAGTTTTTACACGTTCAGGTAATAAAAACATACTTTCATCACTCTCCTTATCTTTTATGTTTTCAATAAAATTCTTAACACGATTTTCACTTACGATTGACAATAAAATACCATTTGCATAATTAGATAAGATTTTTTGTTCACTTTTATCTAAAGTACTTAATTGTAATATATCCATGATTTTTAAAACATTTTCTTTATCATAAATAAATCTGTCTAATAACACTACTTTATAAAATGCACCTTTTTTATTTAATAACTCACTGTCAGGATATTTGTTCATATCTAATAAAATATATTCACCAATTTTTATGTTGTTCTTAACTAATAACTTTTGGCTAAACTCACCAATGAATTTTTCAGTAGTCCACTTTTTTGAACCAGTATAAACAATAATTGGGGTAATTACTTTGTCGCATCTTTCACCTTGTGAAATTTCTTTTACTAATTCTTTAGTATAGTTTAGAATCCTAATAGGCATAATAGAATTTACAGAAGATTGATGTTCTATTAGGAAAATATTATCTTTATTTTCAACTTCGCAAATTAAGTCAGAATCCTTACCGTGAAAATCATCAGTAATAAATTGTGCATCGATATATTTTATGTTATTAGGTGCAATAGCTTCAGTTAGGTCTAATTCAGTATTTAGTAAATTGGCTGTTTCATTAGAATGCCTTAAAATACCCTTAAAAGTAATATCATGGATATTCCTTGAAATATCATATTTAATGACTAATCACCTCCTTAAGTTTAACGCTATTGCGTAAAAATGTCAATATTAAAAAATTAAAATTTATGTTATCGTTTGTAAAAAAATAAATTTTTCTTTTGTAGAGGGAGATTTTGTTCTATGAATAGAACAATAAAGTAGAAACATTCATTTTTATGTATAAAAGATAAAATAGTACCTTAAGAAATAAAGTATGAGAATTAATAATAAGATACAATTATTACATAATAAGTTAAAATAAGTAGTAAAAAATCAACTAAAACAATATTACTACAAAATGGAAATAAAAGCAATAAAAAATTGTAAAATTATGTAAAAAGTTTTCGACAGAATTCGACAATTGAGTAGAAGGTATGAATAAGTTGAAAGTGACCGTATTGTAAAATTAATAATACTATGATACAATAAATACGCCAAGAATGTTGAATACTCTTATTTAGGAGGCTAAGAATGAAAAGGTTTATTGAGAAAATAACAAGTAAATAAATGATTTCATTCTTGGTGATTTCCTACAATATTGGTTAAATGTAACCTATATTGTAGGAAATTTTCAGTTTGGGACGGTCCTTTTTCGAAAATTTTCATTTAAGGACCGTCCAAAACTGAAAATTATTTTAATTCCACTATAGTTACACCATAGTCGCCTTCACCATAGCCTGCAATTCTATAAGAGCTTACATATTTTGATTTCTTTAAATAATTGTGTATGCCTTCACGTAGTTTTCCAGTTCCTTTACCGTGAATTACTCTTACTTGTTTTAGATGAGCCATTGTGCAATTATCTAGATATTTATCAAGTGCCATTACTGCAGTATCTACGTTTTCACCAATAAGATTTATTTCAGGGGATACGTCATATGCAGAAGTGTTTGAAATATGCACAGAAGATTTTGTATGAACATTAGATTGAGATGAATTTTTAACATTTCCTAAATTTTGACCACTTGGCTTATTAGTTTCTTGATTATTTAATTTTAACAAAACACTTAAATCTAAGCCTTGGTTTGATTCTGTTTCTTTTAAATTGCTATTTAATTTATTTCTTAATTGGTTTGCTTTTTTCAAATCTTTTGAGCTTAAACCACTCAATTCACGTATAACTTTATTAGCTTCGTCTTTGGCATCTTGCAGTATTTCTCGAGCTTGTTTTTTGGCTTTTTCAACTTTTTCTTCTTCGCCGAGCAAGTCTATCTGACACTTGTCTTTCAAGAGATTTTCGTAATAGAGTAACTTGATTTAGATTTTTTTCCTCTTCTTTTTTCAAATTTTCTATGGAAATTCTGTCATCATAAATTTGTTTC
>CALXWN010000011.1:0-17477 GCA_944392415.1 uncultured Clostridia bacterium
TTACTAAAAAAAGCGGGATTTAATAATGTGCATGCTTTAGGTACAATAATACAATCAACAGAAAATCCTACTTTAAAAGGTATATTAGAAGATATATTAGCAGGTGTAGAAGCTGGAGATTATATGTATACAACAATGGAATATTATTCTGATGTATTTCCATATATATATATAAACCTAGTAAAAGTTGGAGAACTTTCAGGATCTCTTGAGGAATCATTAAGACAAGCAGTAGAGTACTTAGATTCGGCAAATGATCTTAATAAAAAATTGAAAAAAATATTAGTACCTAATATTGTACAGTTTGTTGTATTAATAGTAATATTATTCTTTGGTAGTATGTATATAGTACCAATTATACAAGATATATTTGCAGAAGTAGGAACAACTGATACACTACCTTGGTATACAATAGCATTTTCAAATTTCTTAAACAGTGTACAAGCACATTGGTTTATACCAACTATGATAATAGCAGCAATTATTGCTGGTATAGCACTATATATTAGGACACCAAGAGGTAAATATCAATGGCACTATTTTAAATATAAAATGCCTATATTTGGACAACTTATATTTGCAATTGATTTTTCAAGACTAACAAAAGCAATGGTGTTAAACCTTAGAAATGGTATGAGAATACAAGAATCTCTAGAAGTAAGTAAAAACGTTGTAAAAAACTTAGTGATGTTATCAATAATAGAAACAGCAATAAACAATATTATAGTCGGAGACTCTTGGGTAGAGCCTTTTGAAAAATCAGGATTGGCAGAACCTATGATTACAGAAATGTTAAAAATAGGTATGCAAACAGATTTACCTGCAATGATGGAAAAATTAGTAGAATATATGGACATGGATATTGACCAAATAATTGATAGAATAGTAAAAATATTACCACAAATATTGTATTCAATTATTGGTATAGTAATTATATTAATTACAATTGTAGTACTTGTACCTTGTATCCAAGTTTACATGGCTAATTTCTTATTTACAGCAGCAGGATTCTAAATAGAAAAATACATTTAAAACACAGGACTTGCAAAATAAGTTCTGTGTTTTTATTAAAATAAGAGAAATAGTTAGAAAAAAGAATATCATATATAATTCCATATGCTTTGGAATGGACATAAGTTTGAAAGAAATTCTTTCATTACTAATATCCAATTATAGCGAAGCGAGAAAGGAAAGGAAGTTTTTATGAGAATTGGAATTGATATTGGCGGAAGCCACGTGGCAACAGGACTAGTAGGAAAAAACGGCAGTTTAGTTTCAAAGGAAAGTAGAGACATAAATATAAGTAATATAAAAGATGAAAAAAGAGTAGAAAATTTATTATTAGAAATAATTGAAAATGAAATTTCTACGCTTTTGGAAAAAAATGATTTGACTGTTGGTGATATATCTAAAATAGGTGTTGCAGTACCAGGAAGTCCAAAAAGAACTTACATTCGTAATTTAGTAAATTTACATATAAAGGAATTTAATTTAGGAGAAAAGCTAAAAGATAAATATAAGGTAAATGTAAATATAAAAAATGATGGCAAATGTGCAGGTTTAGCAGAAAAAAAGTATGGTTCACTAAAAAAATATAGTGACTGCATATTTTTGTGTATAGGTACAGGAGTAGGAAGTGCTGTTTTCTTGGATAATGAACTTTTAGAGTCCAAACAAAATCCAGGATTTGAATTTGGACATATGGTTATAGAAAAGAATGGCAGAAAATGTAATTGCGGAAAAAATGGATGTTTTGAAACATATGCATCAATGAAAAGATTTAAAGCTGAGGCAATTAGAACATTTAAAATGAATGAAACAACAGAAGCGGAAGAAGTACAAAGATTTATTAGAGAAAATATAAATAAAAAGAATGTTCATGAATTTGTAGAAGAATATCTAGAAAATGTAAGTGTTGGACTATCAAATTTAATAACAATATTTGAGCCTCAAGCTATAAGTTTTGGTGGAAGCTTTTCATATTATTGTGATATATTTTTACCAATACTAAAAGAAAAATTGGAAAAGTTAAAATTTAATAAAGATACAAAAACAGATTTAGTAACAGCAAAATTAAAAAATGATGCTGGGATAATAGGAGCAACAGAAATATAGAATATTGATTTTATATTATATAAATAAAGACAACAAATAGGCTTGTATTTACTCACAAGCCTATTAATGATTATCTAAACTATCTTCATTTGAATCTTGTGAATTTATATTCTCTGGAATAACAATGTTTTGCTTTTCATTTTCTTCAGGCTTTTCCATAATCAAGCTATCTTTAACATTAGAAATATTTAAATCTTTAGGATTGCCTTTTACAATTTCTATTTTTTTAGGATTTTTTTCATTTACATTATTTTCTTCTATCATACTATCACATACAGTTTAATTATAAAAATAATTAAACTTTCTCCTTTCACAAAATTTGGGGTAAATAAGAAAAATTGACTTTCTCATCAATTAAAATATAACACAAAAATATTACATTAGTCAAATAAATCTTTATGAAGCTTTAAATTTATCAATAATAGGCTTTAATAAATCTTGAACATCAACATTTAAAACAACAGCAATTGCACATATTTCATAATCTCTAACAGTTCTTTGATTATTTTCAATTCTATATAAGCAAGTGATTGGTAGATTAATACCAAGCAATAGCAATTTATTCGAAAGAGCTTCAAGAGACATACCTTTTTCTTTGCGTTTATCTTTAATAATTGGACCAATAAGGTTAAGATTGCCATCATATTTTCCAAAATTGTTCATAAAAATTCCTTTCCAAAATGCATTTAAACTAAAAAGTGCATATTATGTGGATTAAATGATAATAAAATGGTAAAAAATGTAATAAATGTAAAAAAATTCTAATTCAACTGTATTATATAGGCAAAATAAAAAAATAATATTGACACCAGTGTAAAAAAATCAACACTATGTAATTATTACAATAAATAAAATACAAAACTAAAGTCAAAAATGAGTGCAAATATTAATCGATATTAATATAAATTTATTCATTTGTGAAAAAGTATTGCACTGTAATGAAAAAAGAATTATCTAGTAAATGATAAAGCTATAAATTAATTGCAAATTCTAAGGAGAAAATGTATAATAAAGAAAAATAACGGAGTAAAAACAAATGACAAAAATCGCTGAAAGCCTTGGGGCTGTATATATATATATATATATATCGTAAGATTTAATAAAATAAAATTATGTGAACGTAGTAAAAAAACTATGCTTTTTAGGCGAATTTAAAATCGTGTAAAGGCATAGTTTTTTGTGCTTTATTTTTTCAGTTTGGGATGAACTTAAAACAAAAATTTAAAATTTGAAATGGCAAATCGTAAAACTTTTCAAAAAAACTACCTTTCGAATGAAAAAATTAAATAAAAAATTATAGGAGGAAAATCAAAATGAGTAAAACAAAAAGGGAAAAAAACAATAGAAATTTTTTTAAAATAAATTTTAAAAGACTAAAAAAGCGAGTTCAAGGTATAACATTAATAGCATTAGTCGTTACAGTTATTGTTTTGCTAATCCTTGCAGGAGTAGCATTAAACTTAACAGTGGGAGATAATGGATTGTTTAAGAGAGCACAAAATGCAGCAGACACTTATGATGAAGCAAGCCAAAAAGAAAAGATAGAATTAGCAGCAGCGTCAACATATTTAGACGATACAAAAGATTTTGGAATAACAACGCCAAAGCTTGAAAGTGCACTAAAAGAACAATTTGACGATGGTACTGAAATCATGGTAGAAGACAATGGAAATGGAAGCTTTTATATAGTAATAGATAAAAATATATACTATTTAAATCAAAGTGGAAAAGTTAATAAATCGGAAGATATAGCTACGGATGGTAGTTGGAGTGAAGAAAAGGGAGTAAATACGCCAGTAATAAAATCTGATTTACCCAATAATATGACAATGGAATTAGTAAAGTGGGATGAGGAATCTAAGAGTTTTGTAAATGATAGTACAAAGTTAAGTTATAATTATGTAGCAGGAAGTGGGACAGAAGATAATAATGAAAGCAAATGGGCAAATGCGAGAGTAAAGATAGATGGTATAGAAAGTTATTTTGTTTGGATTCCTAGATATGAATATAAAATAGATAATACTACAAAAACAATAGACATAAAGTTTATTCCAAAAAGTCAAACAAAAGCAGATGATGGTTACATTATACATCCTGCATTTATAAATGATAGTACAAATAATTATGATAATGGGGGATGGAGAGAAGAATTATCAGGAATATGGGTTGGAAAATACGAATCGTCAAGAATTGATGCTGGAATAGATGTAAATAATCCAGGAACAAGTACTAAAATGAAAGTACAAGAAGGAGTAACGAGTTGGATAAATACCTCGATAGGGGAGACATATGATTATGCAAAAGAATATTGTCCTGATTTAAATTCTCATATGTTAAAAAATAGTGAATGGGGAGCAGTAGCATATTTAACTCATAGCAAATATGGAAGGAATGGTAATGAAATAGATATGAACAATAATAGTAATTTTATAACGGCTGATCAAGGAATAGAAATAAATTCAAAACAAAGTACGACAGGAAATGTATATGGAATATTTGATTTATCTGGTTGTGCGGATGAATATGTATCTGCATATTATGGTGGAAGTACAGATGCAAACCTTAGTACAAATGGAAGTCAACTAATTAATGAAACAAATAGAGAATATGTAACTGAATATGACGGAGAGACAACTGAATTGAATTATAAATTGGGAGATGCAACATATGAAACAGAAAATTGGAATTTAGATAGTCACGGATTTATAAATTCAAAAAATCCATTTTTTAAAAGAGGAAGCACATATAATGCAACAAAAGCTGCAGCGGGAATATTTAAATTTTCTTCAGGAAGCGGAACAGCTGGTGGAGGTGGATTTCACTTATGTTTAGCTATATAAAATATGTCTACATTCAAAAAATTGAATAAACACGTGTACAAACACTATTGAAAGTTATTATGATAAATAATTGAATTAGGCTATTATAAAATAATGCCAACTTCTTGAAAACAGACTAAGCAGATGATATAATAAAGCTCGAGGAGAAATACTTAAAATGGAAAAAGAAAAGTTAAAAGGAGTAATTGAAGCTATTTTATTTTCAGCAGGTAGAGTAGTAAAAATTAGAGAGCTTATGGCTTTATTAGAAGTAAATTCAGACGAAATTATTTCCAGTATAGCAGAACTAGAAAAAGAATACGCAGAAGTTGGTAGAGGATTTGAAATAGTACGTGTAGAAGATGGATATCAACTTGCATCAAAAAAAGAATATCATGAGTATATTTATCCACTACTAAGTAAAAATGCAAAGCCAACACTTTCACAGGCAACACTTGAAGTACTTAGTATAATTGCATATAATAGTAGAGCAACAAAAACAGATGTGGATACAATAAGAGGAGTAGATTCATCAGCTTCTTTATATAGATTATTAGAATATAATTTAATCGAGCAAGCAGGAAAAGCAGATTTACCAGGTAAGCCAATGACATATAAGGTAACTGACGAATTCTTAAAAATGTTTGGGTTAAATAGCATTAAAGATTTGCCAAAATTACCTAAGTATAAATTAGATAGCAATAGGCAAATTGTTATTGATGAATTAGAAGAAAATAATGAAAACAATGATGATGATAAAAATTGAAATAGTTTATTAGGAACAATAAATTAAACTTACATTTTTTGTTGAATAGGAAAACTTGATTTTTCATATATTATAAAAAGCTCCAATATGCATTTTCTCATAGAAAATTGGAGCCTTTTTATTAATTTTCTTTTTTAGTAAGTAATCCTATTAATTGCGGGTATAAATTTGTAGCATTTTTCTTCCAATTATCAACAATATTTTGAGCTTGTTCCCTAGAATATGCAAAAGTTTTTATTTCAAAAATAACTTCATTTTCTTCAACAATTTTGCAAACAACCTCATATTCATTTTCACTCTTAGGAGTGTATTCAGAAACTATTGATTGAGCATTTTCAAACATTTCTATATTACTTTTTAAATTAGTATCAACTCTTAATTTTATAATTCCAGGTAAAATGTCTAATGTTAAATCCAATGTATTTTTACCAGCTTCTGTGAGTTCATATACATCTTGTGTTTCTTTTGTATAGCATACTACATATTTTACTTCAATTAAATCTAATAAAAATTGCTGAAAGTAAAAGTAATTTAAATCTATTGCTGAGCTAACAATACTATACAATGCATCATTTGTGATTGGCTTTTTAACAGTGTCTAATACGTACAATATTAAAACTTTGTTTTCTGCCAATGTTTCACTATCAGATGTAATTTTCAATTAATTTCAACTCCTTATATAGATTTGAATATAAATTTTACATTGCATTGCTATGTGAGCAAATAAAATGAAAACTTATAAAATCAAAATTATTATAACATAAAAAAACGTTAAATTCAACACTTTTAAGATAGATGCACACTATTTTGAAATAATTGTGTATGCAGTTAAAGAGTATTTAAATATTACAAAACTAATTGCAATTGTCGAATTTTGTCGAAAAATGTCGACGAATTTATGTTAAAAATGTATTGACATTAAGTGTAAAATAATGTATTATAATGTCATACAACATAGCAAGACAAACTCTATAGATATTTAAAATATAATTATCTAATATTTTTTATTTATCATTTTATTTTATCAGTTTATTTAATATCTCAATTTTAAATCGCATAATTTTATACAAATAAACTTTTCAAAATAATTAAAAATCTAAAGAAAATTTATCAAAACTGTTATTCACAATTAAAAAACTAAAGAAAAACTATTATCAAAAGAAATTTTATAAAAATTTTTAATTAAGTTATTAATCTTGTAGAGGAAACAAAAGGATAATCAAATATTATATTGATTTAAAGTTTTAAATTATACAAATTTTTTCTCCCTTTATAACAAAAAATGTTATAAGGTCTTAGATTTGTTTTCTAAATTATTCCTATAAAAAATATTAGTGCCCCCCAAAAGCTAATTTTATATTGTTTCCTCTACATTTCCTTTCTATTGTATCAAATGCTCTTACTAGTTATAAATAAACTAGTAAGAGTGATACCCTTTACAAATTTGAAATAAACAGTTATATTATACATAAAGGAGAACAAAAAAATGCGAATAAGATTTAAGCCTTGGGCAAGAGAAGAGCTTGAAACAAGTCCATTTTATATAGATAATCCACAAATGTTTAAAAATAAGTGGAAAACTGCTTTTGAAAATGATTATCCAATCTACTTAGAATTAGGATGTGGCAAAGGTAACTTTATAGCACAAATGTCTTATTTAAATAAAGACAAACATATTAATTATATTGCAATTGACTTAGTAGATAGCATGCTTGGAATAGCAAAAAGAAATGTTGAAAAAGAGTATGGAATTAGAAATACTTTGCAAAAAGAAAACATAGAAAATGAAATTGAAAAGCAAAAAATAGTTACAAATCTAAAACTTACACGTTATGATATATCTTTAATATCTAATTTATTTGGAAAAGAAGATAATGTGCAAAGAATTTATATAAATTTTTGCAATCCTTGGCCAAGAGGTAAACATCATAAAAAAAGACTTACACATCCAAGACAGCTCGAACAATACAAGGAATTTCTGGCAAAAGGTGGATACATATTTTTTAAAACAGATGATGATTATTTATTTGAAGATAGTATTAAATATTTTCAAAGTACAGGTTTCGTTATAGAAAAAACTACTTATGACTTAGCAAATGAGCAAGAATTTTGGTTGGGAGAAGCAAATATTGAAACAGAGCATGAAAAAATGTTTAAAAAAGATGGAATAAAAATAAAAGCATGTATTGCCAAAAATGAAGATGTAGTAGTTTTAAATGAGGAATTGGAAGAGGTAAGCTAAATCAAAAAATTCAATTTTATTTAAGTACATTTGCATTTTTAATTGAATTTTTTGATTTACTTTTTTGGAAGTATTCCTAAAACAATTTACAAATTATACATATTATCTTTTTTGATCCAAACAGAAACACTGCCACCATTTACATAAAAAATGCCATTACCATCTTTATCAACATAAACAGTTTCTTTTATATTGCCTGTACAATCATATAAAATATTATTAGCTAAATTTTTGCCAACATTCATATATTTGCATCCACCGTCACCATCACTTAAAACAACAGCTAATCCAGAATCTTGATGATAATAATCGCCTTCTCTAACCCAACCTATAATATTGGCATCGTCTAAATAATCTCTTTGTTTGCCATATGCTAAATATTTTCTAGCTAAAAGTAATATGTTCAAAATTTCCTTCATAGGAGCTATGTTTTTGAAAGGAATACCATAATAATCTCCATAAAATATGCAAGGAATTCCTTCTTGTCTTAATAAAATGCAAGCATAGGCAAGAGGCTTAAACCATTCTTTAACCCACGATTCTAAGCTTTGTCCGAGGTTCAGTGTCGTGATTATCTACAAAAGTTACAGACTTTGAAGCTCTTCTATCTACCAAAGTATCTTCAAATAATTTTCTCATATCATAATGCCCAAAACTTTCTGATGCAATTTTAAAATGGTCATGAAGCGGAACATCAAATAAAGTGTCTATTTCATCATTTTTTTGCAAATAGTTTATAAGAGAATCAACATTACAACTAAAATATTCACCAACAGTAAACAAATCTTTATCAGTTTCGGCTTTTAAATCATGAAGCCACCTTTTGTAAAAGGAAGAGCGAATATGCTTAATTGCATCTAACCTAAAACCATCTACATGAGTTTGCTCTAAAAACCATTTACCCCATCTAAAAAGGTCATCAACAACATCCAAATTGTTAAAATCTACATCACAGCCCATTAAATAATCATAATTGCCAAGTTCTTTATCTACATCATCGCTCCAATGCTTACCATAAAATCTAAAAATACCATGTTCTTTTTGCTTGTCATCATAGTCAATGCCGTTAAAATGTGACCAGTCTAAATTGAAATCTGAATAGGTATTGTTTCTTCCGGCAAACTTAAACTTAGTCCAAGCTTCAATTGTTCTATATGTTCCAATAACTTCGTTTCTGTTATTTGGATTAACTTTATATGCGATAATTTCTTCTTTTTCATCTGCACCAAATCTATGATTTAAAACAATATCTGCTAAAACTTTTATACCACATTTTTGCAAATATTTAATTGCATCCAAGTATTCTTGCTTAGTGCCATATTTAGTACGAATACTGCCTTTTTGCATAAATTCGCCCATATCATATAGGTCATATACACCATAACCTGTATCATTAATTCCACCAGCCGACTTAAAGCAAGGTGGAAGCCATAGATAATTTATACCTAATTTTTTTAAATCTTTACCAACATTTTGAAGGCTTTGCCAAAGATTACAGTCATTTGGCATATACCATTCAAAATATTGCATCATTGTATCATTTGTTTCTTTCACTTAAATATCATCCTTTCTGGCTTTATGCCAAGATGAAAATTCTATAAATTTTAAATTATTATATCACTACAAAAATTTCTTGACAAGACGAAAAATTGATGATAAAATGTAAACATATAAAAAATAAGAGCTGAAGCCCTTATTCATGAGTGTTTGTTGTGGAATTGGAGTTGAGGGTATGGACTTCAATTCCTTTTTGTGTGATATTCATACTTATGCACCCAACTGAAGGAGTTACCAAACACTAGAAAAAGTATAGCACATATAACGAAATAAAGCTAATGATTAAAATTAAAAAACAATAGAAATTTATGAAAAAATATTATATAATAAAGAAGATAAAAAATTCGAAAGGAAATTCCAATGGATAAAATCAATGAATTAGTACAGTGGATAGGGTCAATAGAGCTTTCACAAGTCATAAATGTAATTATTTGCATAGTTGCAATCATATTTACTGTGATAATTAGCCCATTTATAAGTTTAGCAATTGCAAAAATATTTGGTTGGAAAAAAACTAAAAAAGAATTAAAAAATGGTGTAGTATACAATGCATCAAAATATCTTCTTATAGCTACAGGCGTACTTTTTTCAACAAAAATATTGGGACTAAATGAAGACTTAAACAATTTTATAGATAAATTATATAGGATTGCAATTGTGTGGATAATAGCCAAAACTGCATCAGATCTTTTCTCAAATAGAAGGCTACTTACATCAAGGCTAAAAGATAAAGCAAATGATCCAATGGTAAATATAATTAACAAAATTATCAAAGTAGTTTTGTATATACTTGCAGCATATTTAACACTTAAAGAATTTAACTATGACTTAGGTGGAATTTTAACAGGGCTAGGACTAAGTACTGCTATTATTGCTTTAGCTGCACAAGATACATTCAAAGATGTATTTTCAGGTCTTTCTATCTTTTGGGACAAGCCATTTGCAATAGGAGATTGGGTAGAAATTGGTGACGTATCTGGCACAGTTGAAAACATTACATTTAGAAGTACAAAATTAAGAACAACTGAAGATACCATAATAACTATTCAAAATTCAGCAATAAGCTCAGAAAACATTATAAACTGGGGTGTAATTAAGAAAAGAATATATAAAGCAAATTTAAAACTTCCACTAGAAACAGAAGAAGTAACTGTAGAAAAAGTTTTAAATAGAATTAGATTTATTTTAAAATACAATAAAGACATTATAAAAAATTCAGTAAGTGTACATCTTAATGAAATAAAAGAAGACGGAATTAATATAAATATTTATCTAGAAACAAATATTACAGCATATGGAGCATATCAAGATTTTTGTAACAAGCTTAACCTTACATTGCTTAACATATTAGAGACACAAGGAATTAAGCTTGCTTATCCTGGACAAAACATATATATAAAAAATGTTGAAGAAAGATACCAAATAAATAAAAAAGAAAATCATCAACAAATTAATATGGAACAGGAAAAACATATAAAACCAGTTAAAGTAAGTAATACAACAAAGAACAAGAAGTAAATTACTATTAGTATTTAAGCCAATAAATAATAGTTAAATTATTATACAAAATTCACATAATAGACATAATATTGCTTTAAAATAAATATATAAGCCAAAAAGAAAGGATGATTTTATGGAAAGCAAAACCATATTAGTTGTAGATGATGAATTTAGAATGAGAAAACTAGTAAAAGACTTTTTGCAAAAGGAAGATTGCACTGTATTAGAAGCGGGCGATGGAGAAGAAGCAATAAAAATCTTTGATGAAAACAAAGAAAAAATAAATTTAATATTATTAGATGTAATGATGCCTAAACTTGATGGCTGGTCAGTTTTAAGACAGATCAGACAGGAATCAAAAGTTCCAGTTATAATGCTTACAGCTAGAGGAGAGGAACAGGACGAGCTATTTGGATTTGAGTTAGGTGTTGATGAGTATATTGCAAAACCATTTAGTCCTAAAATACTTGTTGCAAGAATCAAGGCAATTTTAAATAGAACTGAAGAGAAAACCAAAGAAAATAAAAACTATGGAGGCATAGAGATTAATACTGAAGGAAGAACTGTAACAGTTGATGGAAAGCCAATAGAATTAAGTTTAAGGGAATATGAATTACTAAAATATTTGTTAGATAACGAAAATGTAGCTTTGTCAAGAGATAAGATATTGAATAATGTTTGGAATTATGACTATTATGGAGATTCTAGAACAATAGATAGCCACATAAAAAAAATAAGACATAAGCTAGGCAAAAAAGGAAAATATATCAAAACAATTAGAGGAGTAGGGTATAAGTTTGAAGTTAAGTAATAGTTGATTACAAAAATAAATATAAATTAAGCGAAAAATGAAGGTAGGTAAAATGAAACTAAAAAATACTTTTAAATCAATTAGATTCAGACTATTTGGAACACTATGTATTAGCATAGTGTTAATTATATTTTGCCTTGTTATCATAAATAATGTTGTTTTAGAAACATTTTACCTATATTCAAAAACAACCACGGCAGTACAAATAAGTAAAGATATAAATAATTACTATAATGGAATATTTACATATAATATAAATGATAAATTAAGAGAACAAGAGCGAAAAAACAATATAGATATATTAATTTTAGATGAAGATTTTAATGTTGTGTATTGCAGTAATCAAGAAATTATAGATAGTGTAAATATATTCAATTCTGTATACAATATAAGAAGTAATGTACTTTATTCTCAAAATAATATATTAATACAAAAAGTAGAAGAAAGTAAAAATAATCAATACTTATTGCTAAGGGCGTATTTTGATAATGGATATACAAACTATATAAAAATACAAATACAACCTATAAAAGAAACTGTAAGAATATCAAACGATTTACTTTTAATAATAGGCGTTCTTATGATTATAATTGCCGCAGTAATAGCATCTATTATAGCAAATAAATTCACAAAACCAATTTTACAACTAAATAGAATAACAAAAAGAATGGCAAATTTAGACTTTAGTCAGAGATATAGAATATCTGATACAGAAGACGAAATAAATATGCTTGGAAGAAATATAAATGAAATGTCAGATAAGTTAGAACTTACAATAAATAGATTGCAAAGTAATAATTCAAAATTGGAACAAAATATAGAAGAAAAATCTAAAATAGATGAAATGAGAAAACAGTTCATATCAGATGTATCGCACGAGCTAAAAACGCCAATAGCACTTATCCAAGGCTATGCAGAAGGATTAATAGAAAATGTAAATTCAGATGAAGAGTCAAGAAAGTTCTATGCAGAAGTTATATTAGATGAGTCAAACAAAATGGACGAAATGGTAAGAAGATTATTAGAATTAATGAAACTTGAATACCAAGAAAGAAAATTTAACGATACAGAATTTGATTTAACAGAGCTTATAAAAGAAGAGCTTAGAAGAAACACAGTTGTATTAAAAGAAAACAACATAAAAGTAGAATTTGACGATAAGAAAAAAGTAAAAGTATTTGCAGACCAAGAATATATTGAACAAGTAGTAAATAACTATTTATCAAATGCTATAAAACATGCTGAAGAAAAAAATGGTGAAAAGAAAATAATTATTAGGACAGAAAATAAAAAAGACAAAGTTAGGTTATATGTATATAATACAGGAGAGAATATACCAAAAGAGTATATAAATAAAATTTGGGGAAGATTTTATAAGGTTGATTCCTCAAGAAATAGAAACGCTGGTGGTACAGGAATTGGACTCGCTTTGATTAAAGCAATTATGAATAATTACAATAACGAATATGGCGTAGAAAACCATGAAAATGGTGTTGAATTTTATTGTGATATAAATAAAAAATAGTTTTTTGACTTGAGATGACCATAAAAATACAATGAATAAAAAGCAAAAATATAATAAAAATAAATAAAATGTATTTACATAAATTACCAAAGATGATATAATACTTCTATGAAAATTAATTTTAATAGAAAAAATCTAAATATTATATCATTTTTGGTATCTTTAATTATTTTCATTGCTATTATTTCAATCATACAACTATTTAGTTATTACAAGCAAAATAAAGATTATTCTTACATTATTCCAAATCCTGACTTAGAGGCAATAATTATTGATAATCAAGTTTCAAATCAATTGGCACAAGATGAAATAAAAGACATATCTTTAGCAAAAGTAACTAACTGGCAAATTGAAATTGAAAAACTAAATCTTGATGCTAATATTGCAGAAGGAACAAGTGGGGCGGTAATATGCAATAATGTAGGACATTACACTAATTCAAATATTTCAAAAGGTATAATTGCACTAAAAGCATACAACATTGGCGAAAGAAATAACTATTTTGCAAATCTAAAAGAACTCCAAATAGGTGAAGAGATAAAATATACTGTAAATAAAAATCAAACTACATATAAAGTTATCTCAAATAAAATAATCGAATGTAACGAAGAATTAGATGAATCAAATGAATTTACTCAAATAATTAATTCAATAAATAACGAAATAAATGTTAATGCAGAGGCAAATAAAACAGTCAATAACACAATCCAAAATGATATATTAATTTTAATTACATATGTAAAAGATATGCCTAACAATCTTAGGTGTGTTGTGGCGGAAAAATAAATTGTAAACTTTTGCAAAACCTTCCAAAATCAATTGACGAATAGCTATAAAAAATATATAATTACAATATGTAAAATTATTAAAAAATTTGTAATAAATGCATTTATAACTAGACAAAAATGAATATTACAAAATATATAAATTGATTTTTGAAAAGAGGTTTTTATATATGAACAAAAAGAAAAAAAATATAGTTATTTTTGTTATCATTTTAGTTTTAATCATAGCTGGTATTGTTGGTGTTTCAATATATTTAAACAATTTAAAATATAAATATGAACTTTCTACAATACAAGATAGTGAAATTCAATATTATAAATTAGAACAGGATGGTAAATATGGTGTAATAGATAAAGATGGAAATGTAGTTTTACAGCCAACATATAGCTATATAGATATTCCAAATCCAACAATGGCAGTGTTTATTAAGTCAGATGATGGACAAAACTATACAGCAGTGGATGGTAATGGAAGCCCATTATTTACTCAGTATGATAATGTTGAAGCAATTTCTATTAATAGTATAACAAGCAATATTCCATATGAAAAAACTGTTCTAAAATATAAGTTAGGTGGACTTTATGGAATAATGGATTTTAATGGAAATAAAATTACTGAAAATATATACAATTCAATTACAAATATTGATTACAAAGAGGGTAATCTTAGAGTTGAGCAAAATGGAAATTATGGAGTTATAAACATAAAAGGAACAACAGTCCTAAACACAGATTATGATGCTATAATGGCAGACGGATATTATGATGAAGAAACTAAATATGATAATGCCGGATTTGTGTTAAGAATAGTTACAGACGATGGCTATAGATTTGGGTATGCAGATAGAACAGGAAAAATAATACTAGACACATTATATAATGAAATAACTAGACTAAATGAAATAGAAGGCGATGAAGTTTATTTAGTAACGTCATCAAATGGTAGATATGGTTTATATAAAAACAATAAGGAAATATTAGCAAATGAGTATACAGATATAAGTTTTGACCAAAATAATAATTTGCTAATAGTACAAAAAGACCAAGCACAAGGTGTGGTTGACTTAGAAGGAAACAATATAGTACCTATTGATTATGACAGCGTTATAATAGGTGGCAAATATATTGATGCTCAAAAAGGTGAAGAAACTGTAGTTTTTGATGCTAATGGAAATAACTTAAATACTGATATTATAAGCTACAACCAAGTAAGTGATTTAGCAATAGTAATAGATAGAAATAATAATTACAATATAGTAGATTCATCTGGAAACAAAAAATTACATGAAAGCTATACTTATATAGAATATTTTAATAACAATTATTTTATTGTTACAAAAGACAGCAAAACAGGTGTTATAGATGAAAATGGAAATATAATAATTAACTTAGAATATGATGCTATTCAAGCAATAGATGATACAAATGCACTTCAAGCAATTAAGACTGATGAAAATAGAACAGATATTATAGATAGTAATATGAATATCCACGAAGGAATAGTAAATGCGAATGTTTTAAAAAAAGATAGTTATATAAAAGTATTCGCAGAAACAGAAATGAAATATTATGATTTTTCTGGAAATGAAATAACATACAAATCTTTATTTCCAAATAACAATATATATGCTAGCCAAAGCAATGGAAAATGGGGTTTAGTAGATAATAGTGGAAGAGTAGTAGTTCCATATGAATATGACATGGTTACAGAACAAAATGGAAATGTAGCAGGTGTTAAAAAAGATGGAATTTGGCAAGTTGTAGATACAAATGGACAAATCGTAAGTGACAGACAATATAACTTGTCTTGGTTTGATGTAACTTTTTTGGGTAGCTACTATAAAATAAATAATTCTACTAATGGTACAGTCTATAGTGGAACTATGCAAAATTAATCGTTATAGTTATTATAAAAGTTGCAATATATAATCTTCCGCATTTCACGGCGCGGTCGCGAGATAAACTCGCTCCAGCTTGCCCGCTCCACTCCGCTTTAAAAGAGAGCAAGACACTTGGCGTGCTTAAAACTTACGTTTAAGCAGCGCGAGCTTCGTTCACTGAAATGCTCTAGATCATATATTGCAACTTTAAAATAATTTAAAAAAGAGGTAAATTATGTACAAAGAATATGGAATTAGTAAAGAAACATTTAATTTAGTGAATAAATGTGAAAAAGAAGTTAAAGAAGAATTTGAAAAGATAAATGAAATCTGTGAATACAACTCATTAAAAGTGTTAAAAGCATTTCATGACAATAATTTATCAGAAGTACACTTTAATGAAACAACTGGGTATGGATATGATGATATAGGAAGAGATACTATTGAAAGTGTATACAGTGAAATATTTGGCACAGAGGATAGTTTAGTCAGAGGTCAGTTTATATCTGCCTCACATGCGCTAAATGTAACACTGTTTGGACTTTTAAGACCTGGTGACACTATGCTTAGCATATGCGGTAAACCCTATGATACGCTTGACGAAGTAATAGGTATTAGAGAAAATGCAAGTTCGCTTAAATCATTTGGCATTAAATATGAACAAATAGACTTAGTAGATAATGATTTTGATTATGAGCAAATAAAGGATAGATTAAGTCAAAAGAATATTAAGCTAGTAGAAATTCAACGTTCAAGAGGATATGCTTTAAGAAATAGTATAACACTAGATAAAATAAAAACTGTTATAAAGTTAATAAAAGAGGTAGACTCAAATGTTATTATAATGATAGATAATTGCTACGGTGAATTTACAAACAAAGAAGAGCCATCAAACTTTGGAGCAGACGTATGTGTAGGTTCCCTAATAAAAAACCTAGGTGGAGGAATTTCACCTAATGGGGCTTATGTAGTAGGAAGAAAAGATTTAATTAATCTAGTTGGAGAAAGACTTACTCTACCAGGTGAGGGAAAAGATGTTGGACCAACACTTGGAATGAACAAAAAGATTTTACAAGGACTATTCTTCGCACCAAGTGTAGTAGCTAGCAGTTTAAAAACTGCAGTGCTTACAAGTAAAGTAATGGAAAACTTGGGATACAAAGTACAGCCAAGATATAATGAATCTAGGTCAGACATAGTACAAACTATAGAGTTTAATGATAGAGAAAAGTTGATAAAATATTGTCAAGGGATACAAATGGGTTCACCAGTTGACTCAAATTCAATACCAGTACCAGGTGATATGCCTGGATATGAAGACCAAGTAATAATGGCTGCAGGAGCGTTTACACAAGGCTCATCAATAGAACTTAGTTGTGATGCACCACTAAGACCACCATATTTAGCATTTCAACAAGGTGGACTAACCTACGAATACGGCAAACTTGGTCTAATGAAAGCAGTTGAAAATATAAAA